>CAZTDC010000397.1:0-3365 GCA_964612165.1 uncultured Salinivenus sp. | reverse complement strand
ACCACGCCGCGATCACGCGGTCGCCCTCAGCCGCCAGGGCCGGGCCGTTGACGGGACACCCCGAAATCTGCCAGCCATCGTCGTGCGGCGTGACGGGCGACTGCCACGTGCCCGCCCCCTGGCCTCATCCCGTATCTCAGCGGGCAACGCTTATGTTCGCCGTCCGGACCGACACGGAGGTGCGTCTGGCGCTCTACGATGTGCTCGGCCGCCGACAGAAACAGGTCTACCGGGGAACGCCCCCTGCAGAAACGGCGCGGCGTCTGCGGTTGAAGGGTACGGACCTCGCCAGCGGCGTGTATGTCCTGCGTCTCATGGCGGACAGCCGCAGGGAAACGCGACGCATGGTCGTCACTCAGTGATCCGTTGGTCCGGGCGCCGCGTGAATTCCGATTCTTCGAAAGCCCAAACAACGGTCCCTCCCCCGGATATCGAGCCAAGAGTTCCAGGGGGCCAGGATCAGGGACGACTCGTTCCTGCCGATGTGGATGGGATCCCGGAAGGGAGGGCTCCTCCTTGCTACCGTGCAACCGTCACTCTCTGAGACTGCGATCGCCCCCCGGCCTGCAGCCGCACGAAATAGGTCCCGCTCGAGAGCCGATTGGCGTTGAGACGCACGGTCTGTATCGTGCCGGACGGAGGTGTGCCGGTAAAGAGCGTCTCAATTTGGCGGCCGAGCGCATCGTACAGGGTGAGGGTGGCCTGCTGACCGTCCTGCACGCCGAATCGGAGCGTCGAGGTTTCCCGAACGGGGTGCGGCCGCGGCGCTGAAAGGCGAAGAGGCCTCTCCATTTTTAGCGCCACCTGTACGACGTCCGAGAAGCGAGAGGTGCCGTCCGTATCGATTTGCTTCAGGCGAAACCGGTGGAGGCCGGGGGCCAGCGGGTCGGTCCGAAGCTGGTAGGTCTGCGGCGTCTGGGTAGTGCCAACCCCCTCAACGAAGTCGAGCGTCCTCCAGCGTGCGGCTGTCGCCGAGTCGCCGGGGGTGTGCTGAACCTCAAAGCCGGCGTTTCGGGTTTCGCTTGCCGTCTGCCATCGTAGTGTCGCCTGGGGCCCGTCCACGGACGCCGTGAAACGGGCCAGTTCGACCGGGATGGACGTGCCGGTCTGCATGTCGACAAAGCGTTTGTAGGACTCGATGCCTGCGCCGGTGACAGCGATGAAACGTACACGCCAGAACTCCCTGCCCTCCCACGGACTGTCCGTCCAGAACAAGTCCCCCCCCTCAAGGACGGTAGTGACGGTGCCGGAACGAAACTGGTCGAGGAAGTCCCGGCCCCCGTCGTCCAGCGCGATCCCCAGCGCCTCGTCACTGTTGAGAAAGTTATCTGGGAGAGAGCGCATTTCGGGAAGGAAGCCGTCCCCCGTTGAGGTGTCGACCTCTGCCCCCAGAGGATCAAGGGTTACCTCGGTCTTCAATCCCTTCGACGGCGAGTAGAAGCGATACGTCCACTCGTAGGCCTTTCCAGTGGTGCGGAGTCCGTATCCGGCATCGATCCAGCGCAGCTCTTGATCGGACGCGTACTGAGCGGCCGAGTCGACAGCAACGGGCAGATTGCCATCGGCGCGGGCCGCGGTGAGCGGGAACTCGAAGAGCTCAAGGTCAATGCCGGTGCGCTGGTCGCCCTGCACGTCGATGGAGTTGGGCGTTCCGTCCCCGTCGGGATCGTGGAAGCCGAGGGCATCGATCTCGGTGTTCGTGCCGTCGGTGTAGCGGACCGCGATGGGAACGTAGGACCCCGGCCGCACAAAATCGAGGGTGTACGCCCCCGACGAGCCGATGAGCACGTCCGCCGCCCGCACGGTCCATTCGCTCTCGCGGATCGAAAACTCGTCGATCAGGAGAATCTGCGTGTAGGGCCCGGCGCGCGCAGACGCGTCGCCGATGGATTCGAAGTGAGCGCCGGGCCGCGCGCTGGGGGTGGCCGAGGCGTTTACGCTGGAATCGTCCTCCTCAGGCCGGTCGAAAACCAGTTGGCCCAGATCGTTGCGCCGAAGGCCCTCAGCAACCGTCCGCAGCGACGACCGGAGCGATTCCGTCCAAGGTCCTGCCGTCTTCGGCTGCGCAACCGATCCCTGAATCTGACCCTGTCCGCGGCTCGAGGCCGTGGTGTAGCGGAGGACGTACGGCTCTGTCATTGAGCGGCCTCCCGCGCTCTGGACCGCATACACCAGCCAGGTATAGTCGGTGTCCGGCTCGTGCTCGAGTTCCCGAAATCGAACGTGGCGAGGGGTGCCCTCGCCCGTGTCGCACGCGCCCTGAAAGTTAATGCAGAGCGAGACCCGGTCGAACTGGAGCCGGTCCCGAGGCTCCTGGACGAACGCCGTGTTCCAGTCCGTGTTTACATCCACGTCTTCGCTGAAGGAAAACGCAACGGTGTCGGACAACGGCACGCCTGTGTCCCCGTGAGCGGGCATGGACTTTTTGACGACGAAGTCCTGGGCGTGAGCCGTCCCGCCGAGGAGGCCAGGCGCAAGGAGAAGCGCTACGGACCACAGTGCGAACACTGTGCGCAAGAATGCCGGGCGCATACGGGAAGGAAGCGGCCGTTGAGTGTCAAAATGGTGTGCCGAGATAACGGACGCCCCTCTCTCCGAAAGAGGTAACCGTTCATTCGCTGCACGCTACGGGCAAAGAGGAGCCCGCTTCCGCGCTGACGGCGTCGGCCCTCTGTGCTCCAAGAGCGGCGCGGCGGGTCCTCTGCGGGCCCCATCGTCGCGCCCGCGCCGCGAGAAAAGTCCCACCCAGGTGGAGGTTAGCGTACGATGATCACGCGCCGGGTGGCAGTCTGGTCGTCCGTCTGCAGGCGCAGCAGGTAGGTGCCGCTTGCGAGCGCTTTCCCGCTTCCGGACTGTCCGTCCCAGGGCACCGTGTACGTGCCGGGGGTCTTCGTGTCCTCCACGAGCGTGGCGACCTTCTGGCCCAGCATGTTGTACACCGAGAGCGAGACGCTCGTCTGCTCGGTCACGCCAAACTCAATGGTCGTCCGATTTCCGAACGGATTCGGCCCTGCGAGGCGGAACTGCTGCTCGGACGGTCCCAGATCGTAGGAGGGATCGGCCAGGAGCGTCTTCGAACCGGCCGGACACGCGTCCGTCGCCTTGAGGAAGTAAGTGCCCTGCCCCGAGGCGTCGGCCTGCAGGGTGAAGTCGACCTGGGTCGGAGGCGGCCCTGATCCCACCCACCGGTACGCATTGGTGTTCTGAACGCGGTTGTAGCCCGCGCTCGGGGAGATGGAGGCGACCGTAAAGTTCTTGAGGAGCGTAAACTCAAACAACAGGACTCCTTCGTTGTCCGTGATCGTGTTCGACACGGTGTTTGCCGATCGGTCGACGCTCTCCGGACCCAGCGTCGGCTTGTCGCA
>CAZTDC010000396.1:0-3368 GCA_964612165.1 uncultured Salinivenus sp. | reverse complement strand
ACGTATCCCCGGCAAATGCCACGGTCTCCATCACGCCCAGCCACTGCTGGATCATCGGACTCAGCGCAAGGATCGGCAGCGTCGCAAGGAGGCTCACCCAGAACCGACGGCGAAAGTCCTTCACCATTTCCGCGTGATGGGCGTAGCCATCGTGCTCGTCATGCTCGTGATCGCCGTCGGAGGCGTCGGGGTCGCTGCTCATTGGACGCGGGAATTAATGCGAAAGAGAGGCAAACGGGTGGTTGGGTTAGGAAGCCGTAGGGATAGCCGTCGCAACCATCATCCCCCACACGAGGTCGAACCGATAGCGAAACGTGTACTGCGTTCGCAGTCCGGCTCGCTCAAGCAGTGTCGTCAACTCATCAAGGGTGTAGCAGGTATCGTAGGCGGGATCGACCCGCTGAAGCACCGCATCCATCACTGTGCACGTCCAGTAGTCGCGGCACCAGTCGAGGAGGACGAGACGCCCACTGGATCGGAGCACGCGGCGCGCCTCCGCCAGCACCTGCTGGGGATGGCTAAAGTAGTGAAATGTATTGGCGCAGACGACCGCGTCGAACGATGACTCATCAAACGGAAGGTCGTGCGCGTCGGCCTGTTCGAACCGGACGTTCGCTGCACCGTCCAGCTTCGCCCGTGCTCGCTCGACCATGGACGGCGCCAGGTCAATCCCCACGAGTTCCACATTGGAAATCTCCGCTGCGACCCGATGCTCAAACGCGCCCGTCCCAGAGGCCAGATCCAGGACCCGCTCGTCCGGCTGCACGCGGGCGGCGCGCTGCAGCACGGGAATGGTCTGGTTCACGTAGCGGCGCCAGAACAGATCGTAGACGCGCGCCCATCCATCGTACTGCCGGGCGACGGTATCATCCTGTTGCTTTTGCATTGAGTTCCTGGTCGACATGCACTCGAGGGTTGAGGGGTTAGCAACGCGAGCGTCGAAAGCGACCCGGACTCGGCTCACTGCGTCCGTCCAGCCAGTCTCCATCAATGATGATCGTGCCCCGATTCGGGCGTCACAGCGCGGGGCTCCGCCCCGGCAAAGCGGGTCGGATCCTCCTCGAAGGCCTGCTTACAGATCGTGGAGCAAAAGTGATAGGTCCGCCCGTCGTGCGTCGCGCTCGGCCCGTCGGGGTCTGTCCGCATGCCACAGATCGGATCCCGGTACTGCCCGGGTGCCCCCAGGCCACGCCGGTACACGTAGAGGAGAAATCCAGTTAGCGAAAACGCGATGAGATTGAGAACGAAGGTGTAGTCGAGCGCGAAATAGGTTTGCTCGGTGGCTGTCTGTCCTCCTGCCAAATTGGGGACGATGCCCAACGCGTCGAAGAGAATCTCCATGACAAAGCCCGTGAACGCCATCGTCACGAAGAAGACGGCCAGGATGTAGGCCATCACTTTCCACCCGTAGTATTTTCGATAGACGTTGAGCACCGGGATGGTGATGAGGTCAGCGTAGACGAAAGCGATAACCCCGGCAAACCCTATGCCCCCTCCCCAGAGTGCCACGGCAAAGGGGACGTTTCCCATGCTCCCGACGAAGCTGATGACAGCAATCGCGGTGCCCATCACGGCGTTTTCGGCGGTCACCAGAAGCCCCTCCCCCTGAAGAAAAAGAGCCTCCCACACCCACTGCGGGACAAACACGATCACAAACCCCGAGATGAGGAACCCGCCGACCACGTCCTTCCAAATCATCGACCATTCCTTTCGGTACTGGTTGGCAATCTTGTACCAGCCGCCCCAGGAGCGGAGCTCGTCTTGCCAGCGGCCGGTGCCAGCCGTCTGTTGCTCGTAAGTCTCCATGCAGCCTTCCGAGCAAAACGTGAGGGTTTCTCCGTCTTCTGTGGTAAGTGAATACTCGTCCTTCCCCTCCATGCCGCAGGTTGGGTCTTCGTCGATCCCGGCCGCAGCGTCCCGCCGGGCCAGCGCGTCACGGACTTCGTCGAACAGGGTCTCGGGAAGCGTCAGGTGGACGATTGCGGCCATCACGGCGATCAGAATGATCCCGCCGAGCAGTTCGGCCGCCAGGAACTCCCAGCCCAGCAGGATCACGATCATCAGGCCAAGCTCGACGATCAGGTTCGTCGAGGCGAACATGAAGGCCAGGAAGTTGACCACATGCGCGCCCTTCTTGAACAGCCCCTTCCCGATCGCCACGGCCCCGAAGCTGCACCCACTGCTGGCCGCCCCGAAGAGGGTGGCTTTCACCAGGCTCCCGATGCTCCCGTCGCCGAGAACCTGCGCCATGCGTTCCTTCGAGACGTAGACCTGAACGAGGCTGGTAATCGTGAGGCCCATGATGATGGCCCACGCGGCCGTCCAGAGAAAACCGAATCCGATGCGAAGGGCTTCGAAAAGGCCGTCCATCCTTGCTGTGAGCGGTCCTTATTTTTGAAGAGCAATATTCGTAGGGGATCGTGGCGGTGTAGCGGCGGTGCTCAGATCCGGGAGAGCACCGCGCACGGAGCCCGGTCAGCTCTCCTCAACGATCACGACGCCCTTCATTCCCACCGCCGCGTGCGGCGTGCACTTGTAGCGGTACTCCCCCGGCTCAGCGAAGGTGTGCGTGAAGGTGTCGCCCTGCTCACTGCGAAGCGAGGTCGACACGTCCGCATTGGTAAACGCGACGTCGTGGAGCCCCCCCTGTCCGGTCCAGCGCCATCGGACGGTCGTTCCCGGATCGACGCGCACCACTGCGGGGGCGTACGAGAGTCCCGTCCCGGCTCCCACGTCAATCACCACCTCCGACTCGCCCGTGTGGTCTTCCACCTGGTCGAATCCGCGCGTCTGCCCGAGCCACTGTTCGGTCTGTGACCCAAGATCGCGTTCGTCGGCGGCGTTCCCCTCGGCGGAGGCGTCCGCATCGCCGGGGGCGTCCCCGTGCATCACGTCCTGCATCGTGGCCTGCATGGTCTGGCAGAGACGCCGCATCTCGCCCATGCTCATCTCCTCCATGCCCATGTGGCCGCCCCGCTCGCCCATCGATCCGCCGTCGTGTCCCATGCGCCCGCCCATCATGCCATGGCCCATGCCCGAGCGGCGATTCTCGGAATCGGGCGTCGCCTGGTTGCCCTGATGCCGCTGCATCATGGACTGCATCGACTGGTGCATGTCGTCCATCGCCCCCATCATCGCCTGGCAGCGGGCAGCGCCCTCCTCCCCGTCGAACGGCGCGTCGGTCGGTCCGGCGGAGCGTTCCCCATGCATCATCCCGCTCATGTGTCCCCCGCTTGCGGGAGCGGTCATCCGCCCGCCGAACCACGCCGCTGCAACCAGGAGTCCCGCGCCGAGAAGGAGAAGAAGTCGTGTGCCTGTAAATCCGGTGCTACTCATGAGAACGATGTCGATTTGTCAAGGAAAAACGA
>CAZTDC010000395.1:0-3369 GCA_964612165.1 uncultured Salinivenus sp. | reverse complement strand
CACGCGCAGCGGGCCGACGCGACGACCGACGCGGAGCGCGGCGCGCTGCAGCAGCGCATTGAGGAAGTGGACGCTGAGATCGACCGGCTCGTGTACGAGCTGTATGGGCTATCCGACGACGAGATTGCGATTGTAGAAGATAGTGTCACCTCATAACATCGTATCCCTCTCTGTTGTGAATCACCTCATCCGAACTTGTGCTCACGACGCGTCGCCACGTAGACACCGGTCCCGTTCCTACCGTTGAGAGGAAGAAACCCTACGAGGCACTTTGGTGGCTTCCCGAGGATCCGGAGGACAAAGTGCCAGGCAAGGCCATTCTTCATCCCGAAAATGGAATCCACCTGATTCTCAATGGTATTTTCAGCGCCCACGGTCCCGCTCCCAAGCCGAAAGCCGATGCTCAGGTGGTGCTCGGACGACAGTATTCAGGAGCACGGTTTACGCTACTGGAGTGTCAGGAGTATGAGCGAAAAGTGCCATTCGGCAAGGGTTTTCAGCGGCAAAAGTTTGTCGCTGATCGGGCTTTCATCGGACACCATTTCGAACGTCCAGAAGAGGTAGCGCTGAGAACGTTCTACGTGGAAGCAACACACCTGAAGGACTGGATGCGGAATGCAGGATTAGGCCATCCTGAAAAGAGAGAGGGCGGCTTCTTCATCGAGTACGATCCTTCCAGATACACCACCGTTCCGGAACTGGAAGCCGAAGAATCCTTGACCTCGATTGTGATCAAGAGCCAACCTCAGCGCCTTGGGGGAGACCCTATGGAGGAGCCTAGCGGTGTGGAGATCACGGAATGGATTGAATTCGTTTCGGACTTCCCCGTGAGCGTTCAGGAGATCATGTCTTCGCACGTGAGACCGCTCTTGGATTTTCTGAGCCTCGCGACAGCAGCCCCGAACTCACTGCTTCGACTCCATGCGAAGCATCCCGAGGATTCAGACGATACCCCACGGCATCGGATCAAAATTCACCCGACAACTGACTACCCACGCTTCGACCGGCATAGCCTCTTCGCCGAGCGGCAAATGTTGTTTAGAGCAGAGCATGTGGACGGTCGGTTTCAAGCCGTAATGGACTCGTGGTTCGAGGCATATGATGACCTACGAGATGTTTGTGACCTCTTCTTCGGCGTACATTACGAACAGGGAATGCGGGATACGAATCGATTTCTCAACGTCATGCAGGCACTGGAAACCTACCATCGCCTGCGTGTGGACGATGGGGATGTCTATTTAAAAGATCGAATCTGTGAGCTGGTAGAAATGGCTCGACCTGTCTCAGCGAGACTCGCCAATCAGGCAGGATCGTTCGCAGAATGGGCGAAGGGTTCTCGGCATTTCTACACCCATCGGGAGAATCGAGCGAATCGCGTTGTGGCTCGGGGTGAAACCCTGGTGATTCTGACTCAGAGTCTTCTTTGGCTTCTCCGAATTCACTTCATGAGAGAGATCGGATTCGAACCTGAGGAGATCCACGACTTGCTTGACGACAACCAGCGGTTTGGAACGCTCGCAAGTGCCTGTTCAGAGGCCCCCTGGAATCAGGAGGATGAGTAGCACTCAACATTAGCCTGTTTAATAGGACTATGCCCCTCGACCTCTCCCGTACGCTTGTCGTCGGTATCTCGTCCACTGCCCTCTTCGATCTGGAGGAGGCGGACCAGATGTTTCGGGACTTGCGGGAGAAAGACCCGGATGAGGCCATCGAGCGATACCGGGAATACATGCAGAAGCGGGAGGACGAGCCGCTGGAGCCGGGAACCGGGCTGCCCCTCGTGAAGGCTCTTCTCCAGCTCAACGAACACACGCCCGAGGGGGAGCCGCCGATTACAGAAGTCGTCATTCTGTCCCAAAACAGCCCGGAGACCGGTGTTCGCGTCCTGAACAGCATCCGGGAACGAGATCTCGATATTTCCCGATCCGCCTTCACGGCCGGGGCGTCGGTGACGGACTACCTCGATGCCTTCTCGGTCGATCTCTTTCTCACGACCGACCTGGACGACGCCCAGACCGTCATCGACACGGGGAAATGCGCGGCAGCCGTGCTCTCCGTTCCGCCGGACCGAACGCCCATCGCGACCGACGGCGAGGTGCGCATTGCTCTCGACGGCGACGCGGTGCTCTTTTCCGACGAGAGCGAGATTGTCTATAAAACTGAGGGCCTGGAGGAATTCCATGAGCGGGAGGATGCGCTACAGGATAAGCCGCTGCCCGGTGGTCCGTATGAGGACTTCCTCAAGGCTCTGGCTGAGATGCAGGATCGGCTCCCGAGCCGCGTGGAATACTCGCCCGTGCGTCTCGCTCTGGTCACCTCCCGAGACAGCCCCGCCGAGCTCCGCGTCATCAAGACCCTGCGGGAGTGGGAGGTCTATGTAGATCTCGCCTTCTTCCTCGGCGGGGTCGACAAAGGGCCGGTCCTGGAGTCGTTCAATCCCCACATTTTCTTCGACGACCAGGATGTGCACGTGGAGTCGGCGTCCGAGCGCGTGCCGACGGGGAAGGTGCTCTATCGCAGCGACTCGGCGCTCCGCGCGTTGCAGGAAGAACGGGCCGAAGAGAAGAGGAATCGGCATGGAGGGGAGAGAGCATCTGGTCCTCACTGAAACCATTGGGGCATACATCTGGTTGGCGGTTCGCATGTGAACCAAAAGATATGGACAGCCACGCCGTTCTTGACACCAATGTGTTGTATGCGGCGCTCCGGAGCCGGCGTGGCGCGTCCCGTCGCGTCGTTGACCTCGTGCTGAACGAAGACGTCATCGCTCACGTGTCGGTGCCGCTCGTGCTCGAATACGAGGAAGTGTTGCTGCGCGAGGCCGACGCGCTGAGCGTCACGCCTCGAGAAGTTCGAATTGTGGTCGCCGCGTTCGTAGAGCAGGCAAAAGAGCACGCCGTTCATTTTCGGTGGTCGGAGTATGTGCGAGATCCCGACGACACGCACGTTCTCAATACTGCCGTTTCGGCCTCCTGTCCACACTTGGTGACGTTCAACAAGAGTAATTTTCATCGTGCCTCGGCACTGAACGTGAGGCTTCTCACGCCCCGCGAATTTCTCACTCACGTGTACAACTCTCCCTAATCAAATGGGTGCACTCACGATTCGCCTTCCCGAGTCCCTCCACGAGCGCGTTCGGCAGCTGGCGGATGCGGAGGGCATTTCGATGAACCAGTTTGTGATGCTCGCAGTGGCCGAGAAGGTCACCCGGCTCGACGAGGGCCAATCCTTGGTCTATCTCGACGTTCTGGAAGAGGTGGGAAAGCGGCTCGCAGACGAGGACGAACAGACGTTACAGGAGGCGGCCCAGAGCATTCTCGACCGTGCGCCCGACGAGGAGCCCCCGCCGGAAGATCGATTGCCGGAGGA
>CAZTDC010000394.1:0-3372 GCA_964612165.1 uncultured Salinivenus sp. | reverse complement strand
ACCTGCCGGAGGTGTCGCTCGTCGCCATCCTCGACGCCGACCAGCAGGGCTTCCTACGCTCGGAGACCTCTCTCATCCAGACCGCCGGCCGGGCCGCCCGCAACGTGAACGGACAGGTCATCCTCTACGCCGACGAGATCACGGAGGCGATGGAGAAGATGATTGCCGAGACGGAGCGTCGTCGCGAGCGGCAGCTCGAATACAACGAGAAGCACGACGTGACGCCGGAGCCGATCGTGAAGTCGCCCGACCAGATCAAGCAGGGTACGGCGATCGCCGACGAGAAGGGCGACGGGGAGGAGGGGGCCAGCGAGCGCCATCACTATGGCAGCCCGGACCAGCTCTCCAGCGAGGTGGCCGACCCGGTGGTCGAGTATCTGAGCGACGACCAGAAGCGCGACCTAATCGAGCAGATGAAGGAGGAAATGGAGGAAGCCGCCGAGAACCTGGAGTTTGAGCGCGCCGCCGAGCTGCGGGACAGCATTGAGGAGCTAGAGGAGCAGTTGGAAGAGGGGGGAGAATGATCGGGGACGTATTTCGTAGAGCGGCGTGTCGGATTAGAGTGGGGCGTACCGCTGGGGCAAATTCCGCGAGGCGCTCAGGATGTTACCTGTACGAGGCGTTGAACCGACACACCAGTATTCTGGCTTGACGTCTGGAGGGAGCATGGTAGCGCCCCCTTCAAACCGATGCTCAAATAGTCTGTGTCTTCAAAAGGAACGCCATGGCCTGCCACACCGGTGTCGTTTCGTACTCCTTATTCGAGAAAAACCCTCAGTCGGTTGCTGTGTAGGCCAGTCCGGTTTCGTCACTGTCCACGCCGTCTCTCAGTCACCAGTACCGCTGGGAGACGGTGTCAGTCGTATCTTGAATCGGACTGTGCTGCCGCCGAACGCCCACCCCCAAGAGAAAAATACCAGCGAGGGGAGCGCGCAGGGGTACAAATGCGGAACAGGTTTTGCCCCTGATATAGGCACACACCTGTTCAAAAGAGGACCACTCCGACTTATGTCTGTCTCCTCTCCCGATGGGACCCGTCCCCCAGACATCGGTCCTTCCGCCGAAGGATGCTACAAGCCGGTTGACTTCGGTTCGCATCGACGGGCGATTTTGCAGGCACTTGAGCTGAACAGTCGCCTCCTTCACGATCCCGGATTGGACGTTGACGAACCCGCCATGCGCGACAAGATCGACGAATTACTGGATCGCCTGAACAATCTCTGATCGTGGGAATGAGGAAGAAAATACCCGAACGGGGCACACTGTAAGACGGAAACGGTCCCTACGCTCTCGACGATGATCGCCGACATACGCGATTACTCACGGGGCTCGGTCAGCCGGGAGAGCTCGTCCCAAAAACCGGGGAACGACACCTTCGCACACTCGGCTTCGTTGATGGAGGTGGATCCGTGGGCTACGAGCCCCGCCACGCCCATCGCCATCGCAATTCGGTGGTCGTCGAAGCTGCTAACGGTCGTGCTCAGTAGGTTGGGGCCGTTGCCGTCAATGATGAGGCCGTCCTCGCGCTCCTGCACGTCGGCCCCGAGGGCGTTCAGGTTTTCGGCCATCGCGTGGAGGCGGTCGGTCTCCTTCACGCGGAGCTCCTGAGCGTCCCGAATCTCGGTGCGACCGTTCGCACAGGCCGCCGCCACGGCCAGCACCGGAATTTCGTCGATAAGGTTGGGGATGAGCCGCCCACCCACGTCGACGCCGGAGAGCGCCGCGCTGCGAACGGTGATGTCTCCCACCGGCTCGGCCCCCTGCACCCGTTCGTTCTCGACAGTGATGTTGGCGCCCATGCCGTCCAGCACCTCCAGCAGGGCCGTGCGGGAGGGGTTGAGGCCTACGTCCTCGATGTGAAGCTCGCTGTCGGGGACGATCGAACCGGCCACGAGGAAAAACGCCGCCCCGGAGAAGTCGCCGGGCACGGTCCACGTTGTCGCGGGCACGGTGTGGCCCTCCTCCACGACGAGCCGCCGCTCGCCGCCCACCTCCTCCACCTCCAGCCCCAGCATCCGCTCGGTGTGGTCACGCGAGGGCGTCGGCTCAAGGACGACCGTGTCCCCCTCCGCGTAGAGCCCCGCCAGAAGAACACACGACTTGACCTGCGCGGAAGCCACCGGCAGGCGATACTCAATGGGATCGAGCCCGTCCCGCGCCGCCCGGATGCGGATGGGGGCGTGCCCGTCCTGCAGCGTGACGCGAGCCCCCATCACGCCCAGCGGATCGGCGATGCGTTCCATCGGGCGCTGGCGCAGCGACTCGTCGCCCGTAAGCACGGACCCGAAGCGCTGCCCAGCGAGGATGCCCGACAGCAGGCGCATGGTCGTGCCCGAGTTGCCGCAGTCGACCGGCTCGGTCGGCGGGTGGAGGCCGTACAGCCCGCGGCCGGTCACCTCCATGACGCCGTCCTCATTCCGCTCTGCCGTGACGTCCAACGCACGGAGACAGTCGAGGGTGGACTGGGGGTCGGCCGAGTCCGGGTAGTTGAAGATGCGGGAGGTGCCGCGGCCAAGGGCGGACAGAAGGGCCGAGCGGTGCGAGATCGACTTGTCGGCGGGGAGCGACACGGTGCCGCGCAGCGACTTGGCCTGACGAACAGTCTGGATCATGGAATCGGACGGATGAACACAAATCGACGCAGGGAGCGCATGCCCTCATGATAGCGAATAGATCGATGGGCAACAATCCAGCTTGTGGGACTGGTGGACCCCATCCATCGATGGCGGCTCCGTGCCCTCTCCGAACGGGGCAGAGATATGAAGTACGGGCGTGTGCACGGTGGGCGATACTCACATACGCCCACACTTCCAAAAAATGGAGAGCACGGAGACGATAGCGGAGGACTGAGCTACCAGAGGGGCGTTTCCTCGGTCGCCGCCATCGGAAAGTTCTCGGTTACCGTGCGGAGGAGCGACTGCTTTTGCCGGTAGGGAAGGAAGGCGTAGCGGAAGCCGTTCAGCGCAATTTCGCGCATCTCGGGGGGCTTCAGGTTGCAGTGCTGGTAGACGCGCCAGAGCTCTTCGGTCACTGACGTGCGGCTGAAGAGACGGTTGTCCGTGTTGACGGTCACCGGGATGTTGGACCGCACGTACGTCTCGATGGGATGGGCCTCTAGGCTTGGCACCGCCTGGGTGTGCACGTTGCTCGACGGACAGATTTCGAGGGGGATCCGGTGGTTGGCAAAGTACTGCATCAGCTCCGGGTCCTTGCGCAGCGAGATGCCGTGGCCGATGCGGTGGGCGCCGCAGTAGAAGATGGCCTGCCGGATGGAGTCGGGGCCCCAGGCCTCGCCGGCGTGAATTGTGAGGTTGAGGAGGTTGTTGCGGGCGTGGTAGAAGGCGTGGAGGTGCCCCTTCGGCGGATTCCCCG
>CAZTDC010000393.1:0-3379 GCA_964612165.1 uncultured Salinivenus sp. | reverse complement strand
CCAGTGATCGAACGCTGACCCCCGACAATCGATATCTGGTGACGGCGAGTTGCGTGGGCATTGAGCAGGGCGCGACGCTCACCATTGAGGCCGGTGCCCACCTTGAGTTCGAGGCCAATACGTGCATAAGTGTCAATGACAACAATGCGGCGCTCGTGGCCTCGGGGACGGAGAACGACCCGATTACGATGGTAGGCACGCAGTCCGACCCGGAGGGTTGGTGGCAGGGCGTGGCCTCCTATTCGACGAACCCGAACAACGAACTCGATCACGTCGTGATTGAGGATGCGGGCAGCTCCAGTTGGTTCAGTATGAGCCGGGCTGCAAGCGTGGCGATCGAGGAGGACAATCAACTGGCGGTCACAAACAGCACGATCCGAAACGGCGGTGAGGTGGGCCTGCACGTCGAGACCTCCAATGGCGACCTGACCTTCGCCAACAACACCTTCAGCGGCAATGCGGTGGCGCCCGTGAACGTGCCGTTTACGCTGATCGGCGAAATTGATGCGGCCTCTAGCTTCGAAGACGGAACCTTTGTTCGGATTTGGGGAGCAGATCCGGGCTCCGGAGACGTGACCGTGGACGCCCTGGAGGTGCCGTACCGAGTTGCTGGAACGCCGACCCTTCAGGGAAACGTGAGCGTGACGGTCGATCCGGGCGTGACGATGGAGTTTACGGCCAACTCGAACCTGACGGTCGGTAGCAACGACGCTTCGTTGATGGTGCTTGGCGAGTCCGATAACAAGATCACGATGACCGGGACCCAGACCGATCCGGAGGGTTGGTGGCAGGGCGTGGCCTCCTATTCGACGAACCCGAACAACGAACTCGATCACGTCGTGATTGAGGATGCGGGCAGCTCCAGTTGGTTCAGTATGAGCCGGGCTGCAAGCGTGGCGATCGAGGAGGACAATCAACTGGCGGTCACAAACAGCACGATCCGAAACGGCGGTGAGGTGGGCCTGCACGTCGAGACCTCCAATGGCGACCTGACCTTCGCCAACAACACCTTCAGCGGCAATGCGGTGGCGCCCGTGAACGTGCCGTTTACGTTGATCGGCGAGATCGACGCCGGCTCAAGCTTTGAGAGTGGAACGTTCGTGCGGGTTTGGGGAGCAGATCCGAATTCCGGGGACGTGACCGTCGATGCCCTGGAGGTGCCGTATCGGATTGCCGGTACGCCGAGCCTGAACGGCAACGTGAGCATGACGATCAGTCCGGGCGTCGAGATGCACTTTACGGCCAACTCAAACATCAATGTGAACTCCAACGATGCCTCTCTGCTCGTCAATGGCGCGTCGGACAATAACGTCCTGATGACCGCTACGCCGGGTAATCGGAACGATGGGTTCTGGCAAGGCATCGGGTTCTACTCCAATAATCCGAGTAACGAGATCAAAAATGCAGTGATCGAGTACGCCGGCAGTTCAGAGTGGTTTTCAATGAGCGCTGCGGCCAACATCGGTCTTGAAGAAGATGCACAGCTCACGCTGAACGATTCGGAAATTACGAACAGCGGTCAGCACGGCGTCCACTGCGAGGTTCCGGATCAGGCCTCCTTCACCGCGTCGGGGAACAACTATTCCGACAACGGAGGGGAGGACGTAAATGGCTGCAACGTGAATTAGTCGGTCCGCCTATAAGAAGAGAGGATGCCAGTGCAATTGACGGCACCGGCGATCCGACCTCTTTACGAACGCCCCGGCTCCTCGCGAGTCGGGGCGTTTTTTATGGAGTTCATCGATAGTCAGGCCCGCGCGCCCGATCAGGCGGTTTCGAGGCGGCGGAGAATCCGCTCGGCCTGCTCCAGGTGACGGCGCTGATGGGCGATGCTGGCCTCAAACCAGGCCCCGAGGCTGATGCGGAGGAGAGGGAGGGCGGGAGACGGCACGCGGATGCGTCGGAGGTTGAGCCCCTCGGCACTGATCACACAGTCGGCAAACTGGTCCTGCAGGGCCCGAAACTCTTCGAACGTCTCGTTCGGATAGATCGTCTCGGTGGGGTCCGGCTCAAAGATCGAGGGCGCCGTGAAGGTCCAGCGGGAGGACGGCTCCATGGACCGTACAAACCACCGGCTCACAAAGCCATACCGGAAAGGCGGGGTCCCGTACGGGCCATTTTCTCGTCCATGCTTGATCGCCTCCTCCAGCGAATTGAGGACCAGCCAGCCCGTGGTGTTCATGTGATCGAAGACCTGCGCCACCGACCACGTCTCTGGGTCGGGCGAGCGGCGAAGCGCGTCCACGCCTACGTCGTCTACAAGGGCCGTTGCCTCGTCCTTCAGAGCGAGAAAGCCGGACCGGTAGTCGTCGAGTTGTTCGTGCATGAGGGATAGCCGCAGGCGTTATGCCACGTCCAGCTCCAACAGGCCCTCGTTCACGAGCGACGTGAGCAGGTCGATGAAGGCCTCGTCGTCGAGATGGGGCGTGAGGGTGTCGGCCGGGATCACCTGACGGCCCGTCACGAGCGGCGCTGCGTAGGCAAGATCGGCGTCGAGGGGAGTGGCCTCACCGTTGGCGAACAGGGTCGCCGTGCCGTCGTCGTGTTCGATGAAGGCGAGGTGCGAGACCGGGCCGCTTCGCAGATCGGTACCCTGCTGCAGCGCGTCGGTAAGGGTGCTCGCCGTCACCGGTGCCTCGGGCGGCATGGCCTGTCGGTCGCGCGGAGGACGCGTGAGGTATCGGCCGAACCACTGGTCGATGTCCGTGTCGTCGACGAGGCCCTGCAGAAGTCGACGTACCTTTGCCCGGGCGGCCTCCTGGATGGCCCCTGCGTGCTCGACGGGCTCCAGGTTCGGGTCGCTGTACCGGGCGTCCGGATCAATCTGCTCGATGGCGTACTGCAGAAAATCGCCCACGAGGTCCTGGTGGCTTGGCGCCCGGAAGCCGACCGAGTAGGTCATGCACTCGTCGTCCTCCGAGACGCCGTGATGGGCCACGCGGGGTGGGAGGTAGAGCATGTCCCCCGGTCCGAGGACAAACTCCTCGTCGGGCTCAAAGTCGGCGAGGATGCGCACGTCGAGGTCGGGGACGATCTCCTCCGTCTCCACCGGCTCGGTGCCGATGCGCCAACGCCGATGCCCGAGGCCCTGCACCAGAAAGACGTCGTAGTTGTCGATGTGCGGCCCGACGGTACCGTGCGTGGGCGCGTAGCTGACCATCACGTCGTCGATCCGCCAGTCCGGCAGGAAGCGAAAGCGATCGAGCAGGGCCCCCACCTCCGGAATGAGGCGGTCCACCTCCTGGACGAGCACCGTCCAGTGCGTTTCGGGGAGGTTGAGGAATTCGTCCTGCTCGAACGGCCCGTGCCGGAGCTCCCAGGGATACTCACCGCCCTGCTCGAGGATGAGACGACTCTCGACGCCGTCTTCGCAGGCGAG
>CAZTDC010000392.1:0-3382 GCA_964612165.1 uncultured Salinivenus sp. | reverse complement strand
TCGGCGGACGTGGCGCTCACCCTCAGCCGGTTTTACCGGGCGACCATGCAGTACGAGGCTGCGCGACAAACGGTAGACTCGACCCTCCACCATCGTCCCGGCGATTCGCGGCTATGGCGCCGTCGTGCCGACCTTGCGTTCGAGCAAGATCACTTCCAGAGGGCCCGCCGGGCCTACGAACGAGCCATTGCCACGGGCGACTCGTCGGCCACGGCCTACCGTCGGATTGGAATGATCGACGTAAAGAGGCGGCAGCACGAAAAGGCGCTCGCTTCCCTGCATTCCTCCCTGCGGCGGGATTCGACGCACGCCCGAACGACGCTGTATCTCGGCATCGCGTATCGAAATCTGGACAGCCTGCAGCGGGCGTCGAAGTTTCTTCGGCGAACAATTGATCAGGAGGCAGAGGGGCCGATTACCGAGGCCTACGTGCAGCGAGGCCTCCTCAACGACCGGCGCGGGGACGTGAGCGCGGCCGTCCAGGCCCACAGAATGGCCGTCCGTCTCCGCCCCGAGCGGACCGACGTGTACTTTCATCTCGCCACTGTCTACGACGAGTACTACAGAGAGAAGAAAACGGCCGCTCGCTACTATCGTCGGTTTTTGCGGGCCTCAGACTCGACGCAGGCCTCCTTTCGGACCTACGCACAGGATCGTCTCGAAACGCTCCAGGCTACACTTCACATGCAAGAGGAGCGCGCGCCTACAGACAGTGCACCGGAGGAGTGAGGAGCGCGCTGAGCCGTTCGATAATGGATTGTCGTGAGCGTAACGAGTCCTCGGGGATCTCGTACGAAACTACCCTGTAGAAAAGATGTCTTCCCGTCTTTTTCACGTGGCGGGTCGCTTCTATTCGACATGAGCTGATCTGCCTATGAATGCATCTCGAGCCCCGTTCGCACTCCTGCGAGTCCCCGTTCTGGCATTTCTCATCGCCGTCGTTGCCAGCACCGGCGTGATGGCCCAGCCCACCGTTTCCGTGCGGGGCAACGTGGGAGCCTCGTTTTTTCGCTCCCCGCAGGGGCTTAGTGAAATTCTGCACTCCGGGACCGACCTCAGTCTCGGGGTCGGGGTTCGGGTGTATCGGGGACTGGCCGTCACGGTTCAAGGTGGATCGGACCGGTTCACGCTCGACGAGGAGACGGCGCGTCTATTCAGCAACCGCATCGAAGCGGGCGACCTCTCTTTCGTGAGCGGGGCTCTCGGCGTGCGGTATACTTATCTCAACGACGGCGACGCGCATCCCTACTTGACAACGGGGGTTGGCCTCTATCGTCTAAGCAGTTCAAATCGAAGGGTCTTCGAGAACGGGAATTTGGTCACTCGACAGTCGAAACGGACCTTCACGGAGATGGGGGCTCACCTCGCGATCGGATCTCTCTTTCGGTTGGACGACACCTTCGCTGTGTTTTTCGAGCCCCGGTATGTCTTTTACAACGTGGATGAGAAGTGGAACGGCACGCTGCGCTATTTCACGCTTCGGCTCGGCGTGGACGTGCAACTGAATTAAGTAGGACGGACTTTAAAGCCACACATCCGAAAAACCCAGCAGTCATTCCGCACAAGGAAATTCCAGATTCCCAGATGCGGAATCCCTTCGTTTTGAGCAGCGTCTTTTTTCGAAAAGATCCTGGCGATTTAGATCGCCTGAGTCACGCTCAGGATGACGTGCTCGCAGAGGATGGTTCGGATGCGAAACGTTAACGTTCTTCTGCGGGTCTACTTAACTCGTTGCGTCACAGAGTACGCGTCGGACCGCTTACGCCGTGGCGGTCGCATTTACGGCTTCTACGCGCTTGATTTTCGGCACGGAGCGCTTTAGCGCCTGCTCGATGCCGGCCCGGAGAGTCATGGTGCTCATGGGACACGAGCCGCAGGCGCCCAGGAGTTCGAGCTCAACAACGTAGTCGGAGGTGACGTTGAGGAGCCGAACCGATCCGCCGTCGGCCATGAGGTAGGGGCGAATCGTGTCGAGGGCGTCCTCGATCTGGTCGCGCAGTTCGGGATCAATGTCTGGATCCGAAGCTGCATCGGAGCCAGTAGGGGAAGGCACGTCGTCGGGCATGATGCGTCGGGGCCGTTGGAGGGTGAAGCGAGACGTGGGGGCGTTCCCACACGTGCAAGTGAGCACAACTGAATGAAAAGTGAGCGCCGATCTAGTGGGAGGGTTGTGTTTGTTTCGGGCCGGGACACGGTTTCGTTCCCGCCGAGACGACTGAGGCGTACCCGCACGAGGACGACGCCCAGAAGCGTCCACCGTTTCTTGGTCGGCTCATTGGTACGTACAGACGAGTCGCGGGGAAGATCAGTTTCCTAAGCAGTTGAAAACGGTCCGCACATGTGCAGCGCGTCAAGCCCCCACGAAAAAGGCAACTGAAAGGCGTCCCGCCGCCCCCTGCGTGCCTCTAGAACGGGGTAAAATCGGGAACGCTACCTTGTAATTCGCGTGCCATCTATCATGGCTTGTGCGGCCGCGCCCGGCGGCCGCCTACTTCCCGATGCTCGTCTTCGTTGCCGGGGAGAGGCCACCCTGCGACCTTCCGTCCTTCGTACGCACGAGTTCTCCATCCCATGTTTGAGTGGATCCGAAACCTGTTCGGCGACCCGAACGAGCGCGAGCTTGAGAAGCTCTGGCCCATTGTCGAAGAGATCAATGAGCACTACGATGGGCTCCAGGACCTGACCGACGACGAGCTACGGGCCAAGACCGACGAGTTCCGCGCGGAGATTCAGGAGGCAGTGGCCGACATCGAAGCGCGGCAGGAGGAAATTGAAGAGCGCCTGAGCCGCGCCCCCGCCCCGGAACAGGCAAACATCGGCGGCGACGGACAGGTGGCCGATCCCGAGTTCGAGCCTCTTTCGCTCGATGAGCGGGATGCGCTCTACGACGAGTACGACGAGTTGGAGGAAGAGTGGCAGGAGACCGTCGAAGACATTCTCTGGGACTTGCTCCCCGAGGCGTTTGCGGTCATCAAGGAAACGTGTCGCCGCATGCTCGGCGAGACGTGGACCGCCGGGGGGTCGAAGATCGAGTGGGAGATGGTGCCCTACGACGTGCAGCTCCTTGGGGCCATCGTCTTGCATCAGGGGCGCATCGCCGAGATGAAGACCGGAGAAGGAAAGACGCTGGCCGCCGTGATGCCGCTGTACCTCAATGCGCTCGCGGGACGGGGCGCCCACCTCGTGACGGTGAACGACTACCTCGCGGAACGAGACACCGAGTGGATGGGCCCCATCTACGAATTCCATGGCCTCACGGTCGACTGCGTCAACCGCTACGATCCGCACTCCGAGGGTCGAAAACAGGCCTACGAAGCCGACATCACCTACGGCACCAACAACGAGTTCGGGTTCGACTACCTGCGCGACAACTCGTTCGTCG
>CAZTDC010000391.1:0-3404 GCA_964612165.1 uncultured Salinivenus sp. | reverse complement strand
TCGGTGACCCGATCTCCGTTATGGGACTTATCCACAGCCCCATCCACAGGGACAATTGAGTTGGCCTCGGGAGCCGATCTGTACGTCCCGTTACCACTTTTTAACCATTTGGTTGAACCAAACGATTAGTGATCGGTTGGGTAGGGTGTATTGTTTCACCCAGGCAGTCTGTCCACATGCCCGCCTCCTCCGAGCCTTCTGACGCCTACTCCGACACGGAGCAGGCCATCTTCGACGCGGCGCTTCAGGTGTTTGCGCGTGAGGGGCAGCACGGGGCCCGCATGCAGGCCATCGCCGACGCCGCCGACATTAACAAGGCGATGCTGCACTACTACTTCCGGGATAAGGAGACGCTGTACGAAGAGGTGTTTGGCTACACCGTGCGGCGGTTCATGGCGTCGTTCGGCGAGTCGCTGGGTGAGGCCCCGACGTTCGAGGAAACCCTACGGGTTTTTATTGACGGATACGTCGAATTCGTCCGCTCCGACGAAGCGGCGATGCGCCTGATGGTCCAGGAAAATTTGGCCGGCGGACGCCTGCTCGGCAAGCACCTACGCGAGGCCGCCGACTCCGGAGACGCGCCGCCTCAAATCCTGGCCGACACCGTCGCCTCCGCGGTGGACGCCGGTGAGATTCGAGCCGTCGATCCGCACCACACGGTTCTCTCCGTGATCTCGACGTGCCTCTTCTTTTTCGTCGCGCAGCCCACCGTGCAGATTATGCACCCCGATGCGGACGATTGGGCGACGTTCGTGGAGGACCGCAAGGAGCACCTGTTCGATCTGATCTACCACGGCCTGGCGCCCAAATAAACGTTCAACGTTCTAACGTTTAACGTCCAACGCTATAGATGGAGATCTTTCGTCTACCTTTTGCCTCTCTTCTATCGATCCTGCTCCTCATTGCCGGATGCTCGTTGACGCCAACGATGCAGGCGCCGGAGGCGGAGCAGGACCTGCCCGACCGCTTCGACGCCGCTCCGGGCGACACGACGCTCCCCGCTGCGGCCACCGACACGGCGGCCTACGACGCCTCCCGGTGGTGGACGACCTTCGACGATCCGACCCTCACCGCGCTCGTCGACACGGCCCTCGCCGCCAACCTCGACCTCAAATCGGCCGAGGCGCGGGTCGAGGAGTTGGCCGCGCAGTTTCGGATTGCCCGAGCGCCCCTGTTTCCCAGCGTCAACGCCAACGGGCAGGGCAACTACCAGAACCAGCCGGCCAACACCGGCATCGGCGGGGCGCTCGGTGGGGGACGGGGACCGGATCGCTTCGAGTTTACGGACTATCAGGCCTCACTCGGCCTCTCCTACGAGATCGACTTCTGGGGACGCGTGCGCAGCCAGCGCAAGGCGGCCCTGAGCCAGTACTTCGCAACGACCGCGGATCTACAAACGGCACGCCTCTCCGTCGTCAGCCAGACGATCTCAACGTATGCTCAGATTGCGGCCCTGCAGCGGCAGGTGCACCTCGGGGAGCGGGCCATCGACCTTCTGGAGCAGCGCCTGGACATCACGAACGATCGATATTCCCGGGGACTTCTGCCCTCGTTCCAGCTTTACTCGGTCCGCCAGAACCTGCAGTCCACCCGGGCGGATCATCCCGAACTGGAGAACCAGCTCTACGAGGCGCAGGGGCGCCTGGCGACGCTCCTCGGTCGGTTTTCCGGTGAGCAGCGCGCCCTCCTGCCGGACTCGATGGGCGTTCCTCTCGACCTGGAGCCCGTGCCCGCGGGCCTGCCCTCGGATCTGCTGATGCAGCGGCCGGATGTGCGGGCGGCGGCCCTTCGGCTGGAGGCAGCCCGCCAGCAGATTGGCGTCGCTCGGGCCGAGATGCTCCCGACTCTCTCGCTCACCGGTCAGGGGGGGACGCAGAGCAGCGCCCTCAGTAGCCTCGTCGATCTCGACCAGCGCTTTGCCAGCTTCGTCGCGCAACTGACCGCGCCCCTGTTTCAGGGCGGCCGGCTCCGCGCCAATCTCAGTGCCGCCGAGGCACGCTACAGGCAGCAGGCTGCCACCTACCAGCAGACGGTCCTTACGGCCTTCCAGGAGGTGAAGGCGTCGCTGGTGGCCTACGACAAGCAGCGCCAGCGTCTCCGCGAGGTGCGGCAGCAGGTGGAGACGGCCCGGGACGCCTTTCAGAACCAGCAGGACCGCTACGAGCGGGGCATCGGGGACGTCCTGTCGCTCCTGGACGCCGAGCGCGTCCTCGTACAGGCGCAGACGCGCCTCGCCGGGGTGCGGCTGGCCGTTGTGAATGCGCGCCTCGCGCTCCATCGGGCACTCGGGGGCTCCTGGACGAACGTCGAGTCGCCCGAAGATCCGCGCCTCTTTCAATAGCCGGCGGACCCGAGCGTCCGTCGGTGCTTCTTCTTCCGATTTGACCCATTCGATCCATGAATATCCGCACGTACAAGTGGCCCCTCATCGGGGCCGGTCTGCTCGGAGGGGCGATTCTCCTCATGGTTTTGCTTACCGTTCTCGCCCCGAGTCCGGAGACGAGCGAGCCCCCGCCCCAGTCCCCACTGGTCTCAACGGTGCCCGTGGACGTTCGCTCGGGCAGCCTGCTCGTGCGGGGCAACGGCACCGTCCGCCCCGTGCGTGAGATTCAGCTGACGGCGGAGGTGGGGGGCCGCCTTGTGGAGGTATCCGATGCGCTCGTGAGCGGCGGTCGCTTCGAGCGCGGCGAGACGCTCGCCCGCATCGATCCGTCCGATTACCGGACCGCCGTGCAGCAAGCCGAGGCGCAGGTGACCCGGGCCAAGGTCCAACTCCTCCAGGCCCGGGAGGAGGCCGGCGCCGCGCGGCGCGACTACGAACGCATCGAGGCTCGCACCGGGGAGGCCCCGACGCCCGATAGCACGGAGCTCGGCCGCCTCGTCTTCAATGAGCCGCAGGTGGCCCAGGCCCAATCCAATCTGGAGAGTGCTCGTGCGACGCTCGAAAACGCGAAGACCAACCTCGCCCGCACGCGCCTCCAGGTGCCCTTCAACGGAATGGTGCGCCAGAAGCAGGCCGATCGGGGAACGTACCTGGCCCCCGGCACGCCCGTGGCCACCGTCTACGGCACCGAGATGGCGGAAATCGTCGTGTCGCTGCCGTCCCGGAAGGCCGCGCTCATCCGCAACCTGTGGGCCGCACGCAGCACTCAGTCTGATGACCAACTTCCGGCCACCGTGACCAGCTCGTACGGCGGCCGGACGTTTTCGTGGGACGGCCGCGTGCACCGGGTCGAGGGGGCCATCAACGAGCAGACCCGCACGGTCGACGTGGTCGTGCGCGTGCCGGACCCGTACGAGCAGGCGCCAACCGTCCAGTCGCGGCGCCCCGAGCAGCCGACGGACGTGACGCGTCCGCCCCTGGCCGTGGGCACCTACGCGACGGTCGACATTGAGGGCCGCCG
>CAZTDC010000390.1:0-3434 GCA_964612165.1 uncultured Salinivenus sp. | reverse complement strand
TCGGACTGCTCGCGGTCGCGGGGCTCTCGGCCATCGCCGTGTACCTCACGGGCGAGCCGGCCGAGGAGGTCGTCGAAGGCATGGCCGGGGTGTCTCACGGTGCACTAGAGGCCCACGAGGAGTGGGGCTGGTACGCACTTGTGGCCGGCATCGCGACCGGCGTCCTCGCGCTCGGGGCGCTCCTGTACAGTTTCCTGCGGGAACGGCTCGTTCGCTGGACCGCCGTCCTCACACTTGTCGTGGCGCTCGGTGCGTCGGGGCTCATCGGCTACACGGCCAACTTGGGGGGGAAGGTGAGTCATCCCGAGTTGCGCAGCAACACCGCGTCGGTGGAGGAACAAGGCAGAATAGAGGCGTCAGGGGAGCACGATTCTGAAGAAGAGCGTGATGGGGAGGAGGAGTAGGCGCGCTCTGGCGTGTTAGTCGGCGATCTCCACGTTTGTAAACTCAAAGCGGGCCCCGCCGTCCGTCCCCTCGGTCGTGCGTACCGCCCAGTCGTGGGCCTCGGCAATCTGCTTCACGATGCTGAGGCCCAGTCCCGAGCCGTCTTGCGACGACGAGTGTCCCGGCGCAAAGATCGATTCGCGCTCGTCCGCCGGAATGCCGGAGCCATCATCCTCGACGTAAAAGGTGTTGTCGTCGGCTTGTCCGACACGGACCCTCACCTGGTCGCCGCCATGGTCGAGGGCATTCCGAAACAGATTCTCAAACACATGGGTCAACCGATCCGGATCGCCGTGCAGCGTGAAGGCATCCTCGATCTCCAATGACGCGTCTTTGGTGTTGACCATTTCCCAGCATTGGTCCGTCAGGTCGGCAATGTTGATCGGCTCCGTTTCCGAAACCGTCTCGTTCCGTCGGGCGAGGACGAGGGTGTCCCGAGCAATGGTTTCCATCCGGTCAAGGGCCTTTTTGACTTTACGGAGATGCCGGCGCGCCGGGGTGTCCGGGTCGGCTTTCTCGTGGGCGATGATCGTTTGGCCCTGAGCGACGTTCAGGGGATTGCGAAGATCGTGGGAGAGAACGCTGGCAAACTCGTCGAGCCATTCGTTTTGGCGCTCGAGCTGCTTCTGGTGGTTCCGCTGCTCGAGTTCGTAGCGCGTCCAGAGGGTCATCAATTCCACGAAGGTCCGTTCCCGCTCCGTGAACGGGTGGGATCGGGCCTCGGCGTCGGCGAAACAGAACGTGCCGTAGAGGTCTCCCTCCACCAGGACCTGCGACCCGATGTAGGTGTCGAGCCCACTCCACTCATAAGCCGGGTCGTCGCCCCATCCGTCGGCGGGCGCGTTCTGGATGGTCAGAAGGCTCTCCTGCTTGATGGTCTCCCGACAGTACGCCTTCGAGAGGGGACACGTATCGCCGCGTTGGATTTGGGGATGGTCCCCCACCTCCTGAACGATCCTTTGCACGTCTCCCGAAATGCGCGTCAGAAAGCCGTATGGAAGGTCCAGATAGTCGCGGCCGAGGTCGAGCAGCTGCTGAAGCTTTTCTTTGAGGGAGAGGTCCGGATCGGCGGTAATGCGATACATGGACCGCAGGCTCTCCTCTTCCTCTTTCTGGGGCGTGATGTCGGCAAAATAGAGCGTAACGCCCTCGTCGTCGGGGTAGACGCGGATTTGAAACCACTTGTTCAGCGTTGAACTGTGGTGTTCAACGGAGTGCACTTCCTGCTCCGACAGGGCGGCTTCGACGTGCTGTTGATTGATGAACTCCGCCAGGATGGGTGCGTGGTCCCAGGCGCGGGTCCCCACAACGTCGTCCGCATCGACCTCGAGAAGGCGCTCGGCCTGCCGGTTCAAATATCTGTACCGCAAATCCGGATCCAGGGCGACGACGCCATCGGTGATGCGGTCGATAACGTTCGTCGGAATGACATCGCGATCAAAGGACGTGGGGTCGGTCATGGCAAAATTCCGTTTCTCGGTGGAAAAGACACCGGCAACATGATCGGGGCCGATTACGTGATCACTCCCTCTCAAAATCTCTTCAGTATGACGCTGTATTTCAATCATAAAGAGCCGGGGATCGGGCTTCCGGGAGAGCCCCCCTCGCGCGTGAAAAGGGTGAGAACGAGGGAAACCTTTCCTTCTGTCCGAAAGTAGGATAGTCGCGGTCTACTTGTAATAACATGAATTAACAATGGTCCGCTCCATGATTGATGTTCTCGCGGGTTCTTGGCCCTGGTACGTGGCGGGGCCGATGATTGGTATCTTCGTGCCGCTGCTGTTGGTGCTCACGGGCAAAGCCTTCGGCGTCTCGTCGAGCCTCAAGCACGCCTGTGCGGCCACCGTTCCCGTCGGGGCCGAGTATTTCAGCTACGACTGGAAGGCCAGTGGTCTCTGGAATTTGATCTTCGTGGCCGGCATCCTGCTGGGCGGCGTGGTGGCCGTGCAGTTTTTGGGAGGGGGTGGGCCCACGGGCATCTCGGCGGCGACGAAAGCGGACCTGCAGGGCCTTGGCCTGTCGGATTTTTCGGGACTCGTGCCGCCGGAACTGTTCAGCTGGTCAAGCCTCACGACGCTGCCCGGCCTGATCGCCATCGTCCTCGGTGGATTCCTGGTGGGGTTTGGGGCGCGCTACGCCGGCGGCTGCACCTCAGGCCACGCGATCACCGGCGTGGCGACCCTCCAGTTGCCCTCCATGATCGCCGTGCTTGGGTTTTTCATCGGGGGGCTCTTCACGACGTACGTGCTGCTCCCACTCGTGCTGGGGTAGACCGTGCCCGCTGCCTCGTGTACCGTTCTCACGCAGACATTCTGATTCATTGTATGCCGACCACGACCTCTTCGCAACATCCGTCCACGGTTGCCCAGATGCGCATCGCCGATGCGCTGATTTATCTCGGCATGGGCACTCTCTTCGGCGTCATTCTCGTCAAGAGCGAGGTGGTGTCCTGGTTCCGGATTCAGGAGATGTTTCGGTTCCAGGCGTTCCACATGTACGGCATCATCGGCAGCGCAATTGCCGTGGCCGGGGTGAGCATTGCGCTCCTGCGTCGGGCCAACGCGACGACGATCCGGGGCGAACCCATCACAATTTCGGACAAGCCGTTCAATCGGGGCACCAACCAGATCCTCGGGGGCATCGCGTTCGGTGTGGGGTGGGGCCTGCTCGGGGCGTGCCCGGGACCGATTTACGCCCTGATTGGGGCCGGCGTGACGCCTGTACTTGTGGGACTCATGAGCGCCGTCGTGGGGGCTTGGACATATGGGCAGTTGAAGCCGTATTTTCCACACTAAAGTGATACGTGAAGTGTGATGCGTGAGGACACCTCGTTCAGCGAGTCACGCATCATGTATCACGGTGCACTTGTAAATGCCTCAACGTCCGTTCTGACCTCATTCGCTTCACGACAATTGACCTCCATAACCTGAGCGCAAACCCACTACCACCATGCTTTTCCGACAAATCAACGACGAGAAGCTCGCGCAGTA
>CAZTDC010000389.1:0-3435 GCA_964612165.1 uncultured Salinivenus sp. | reverse complement strand
CTGCCCAGCAGGCCGACACGTCGGCGGCGCCCGTCGCGGCTCCGATGCAGGGACAGGGCAAAGGCGTCGCCACCCTCACGGACTGGCCCGCGTCACTGCCGCAGCTTGTCCGTGAAATGGGCCGCAAGGCGCCGTACCTGCTGCCCCGCATCGACTCGCTGGCCCTCGAATACCGCTATGCCGCCACCGATTCGACCTCGCAGTGGTCGTTCGTGCTCGGCTGGGCGCCCGACCATCGGGTCCTTTACAACGGAGACGTACTGCCGTATGAAAAGGGCCCGTCGGACGTGCGCATGGTCAACGTCGAGCTCCGGGCCGACGTGCAGGTCGACGGGGAATCGGTCGGGGAAATGATTGTTGCTGTAGACAGCATGGCCCTTCGGTCCCTGCCCAGCATCTACTCGTTCGAGGTCACGGTGGGGCACGACCGCGTCTTTCTCGATGCCAGCGCCGACGAGGCGCGCCGCGCGCTGGCCGAGGGTGTGACGCTCGACAGCCTCGTCGTCGAGCGCATGGGCTTTGCGTCGTCGGAGGCCTCGACCTTTGGAGAGCGCCGGCCCGACGCGCGAAAACGCCAGCCCGATTCGCGTTCCTATCCGACTGTGTACGAGCCCCGGACCCACATCCACATCGGCTGGCGCATTGGGCCCCGCCCCTACTACGTGACGAAGAAGGACGGCAAGCGAACGGTGCAACCCCGACGAGACGACGTCGGGCGGGGCACTTCAGACGCAGACAACGGCCAGACGCGGACGGCCCAGCGCGGAGAAGCGGAGGGGGATGGTTCGAAAACGGGAGGAACCCGTTCCCGCTCCGACGACGAAGACGATGAGGACGAAGATGACGTGAGCTTACGCGCACCAGCACTCGGGGCCGTGGCGGCCATTGGCCTGTTTGCGTACGCGGGAGGGACTGTGGGACTCTACGGGCGGGGCGACACGCCTCTCGGGCTTGCTGCCGGGTACACCCGTCCGGGCGGCGGCGTTCAGCTGCAAGCAGCTGTGAATGCCGCCGTGATTGGCGACGAGTCGGGGCAGAAGCTCACCGTCAAGGCCTTGGGGTTCTACGACGTATTCTCGTCTCCTCTCCAGCCGGCGGTTGGGCTCGGGGTCCATATCGATCCACAGCGCGAGGGCGACGTGGGGCTGGCCGCCTCCGTGGGAGTGGCGGGCAACTTCGGTCCAGTCGTGCTCTTCGGGGGCGTCGACGCGCTGCAAGGGACCCCCGAAGTGGGTCTTAGCTACAACTTCCGACACGGGCGGCGGACGGAGACGGACGACCGGGCCGAATAACATAGAAAAAGGAGGCGAGCACACGACAACGGTCGGTGCGCACCTCCTCGAAAATCGGAAGAGTCAAAATGGATGAGCGGGACTACGGCTTCTCCGTCGCGACGAAGTCAGCTCGTTCGCCAGAGGGCGTGCTAATGACGTCCGTCACTTCGACCGAAAAGCTCTTTTCCCGCTCCCGGCTCCGGTCGTACAGGATGCCTTCGAACGTTGCGTCCTCCTCGTCGTCGGCGAGCTTTTCGATTTCCTCCTCGTCTTCTCCGAAGAAGACCCCTTTGTACGCTTTTCCGTACACGGTCTTCTTGGAATAGGCAAAGCCTTCTCCCTCCATTTCATTCAGCTTCGCGTTGTGCAGATCGTACAGGCTCATGGTCGTGTGTAGAAGGTTGAGTGGAACAACGTTCGCGGGGCAGGAGACGGCGGACACGCGACGGGTGGTCGTTGGACCGCCCTGCCAGCGGCTATGTGGTGGAACGGGCGCCGTACACCATCGGGACTCGCTCGACGCCTCCTCACATCGATTTCCACCACCCCTTGTACGGAACGAATTCCCGTCGGTTCGCTTCTAGTGGGGCTTGCACACCGGATTCGATTGAGTTTATCGATTTCGTGACGAGGACGCTGTCGTCGTCGAACGATCGGGAGCTCCGGTCGCTTTTGACGGAGAATGGATGGGGCGCCGCCAACGATCCGCGTTCGAGCCAGTCGAAAACCCACGGACGACCACTCGAACGGTCCCCCACTTCCGATCCGATTTCGAGTCACTGGCCCTGAGGCACTTCGTTGATGGCTGACGCATCCTTTGACCCAGCACAAGTCCGGCGCGCGCAGGACGGGGACGAGCGCGCCTGGAATGATCTTCTCCAGCGTCTTGAGCCGATCCTTCGCGGGTATTTTATCAAGCGGATTGGGAAGGAGACGGACGTTGACGATCTCGTCCAGAACACCCTCATGCGGGTACACAATGGGCTGGAGGATCTCCAGAAGCCCGGCAGTCTCAAGTCGTTCGCCATGAAGGCCGCGCTCTACGAGCTCCAGGACTACTATCGGGGGCGCTACGACATGAAGGAGTCGCTCTACGACCCGGAGCTGCCGCCGCAGCGCACCACGGACCCGGAGGATCGAAGTGCGCACGTCGACGTGGAGAAGGCCCTGGACGTGCTGTCCCCGAAGGCCCGCCGCATCATGGAGCTCCGAGAGTATGGCTACTTGTACCGCGAAATTGCGCAGATGCTCGACACAACGGAGGCGGCCGTCAAGATGCAGGTCAAGCGGGCCTTCGAGAAGATGAAGGAGGCGCTGAGTATGCTCCTCGCGCTGGTGTGGTTTTTTGGATTGTGAACGGGAAAATTGCTGATTTCCGCTTGTTACTTTCTCGTTGGGCCGCGCGGCCCTACAGACGTGCGACATAGCGGAGGAACATTTGGCGCCACAACGGGCGGGTTCCTTCCGTAGCGGACTTGTCCTTGCACCCACGGACACATACGACGGAAGACCATGGCGGAGCTTTTTGATGCACTTCTTTTTGACGACGGTCTATCGGACGAGGAACGCTCGTCGATCCGGGACCGGTTCGAGGCGGATCCAGACCTCGCTCGGGCTTGGGCACACTGGCGTGCCGTTCGAGAGCAGATCCGGACGCAGCTGCAGGAGCACCTGTCCGACCGGCGGCTTCTCGTTCTCTACGTCCTCGAGCAGGAGGGGGCCGACGAGGCACTCACGGACGCCGAGCAGGATGCGCTCGACGAGGCCCGCGACGACATTGCACAGGCCATCGATACCCTTCCGGCCCTCGAGCAGGTCGTCGAGCGCATTCGTGCCGAGCAGGCCGACTTTGAGGAAATGTGGACGACGCACATGGGCGAGGAGAACCTGTTGTCGGAGGAGGGGACGACGGACGAACGTACCCAGCGAGACTCGTCCGAGCGCACCGATCGGGCTGCTCGGCCGCCTCAGTCCCGCCGAGAACGCACCCCCCGCCAGTGGACCCGTCGCCTGGCCGTGGCCGCCATGATCGCGGGGCTCGCCGTCGCAGCCGTGCTGTTCTGGCCGCAGGGCGACTCGACGAACACGGTCACCGTTGCTGATGGGAGCACGCAGGTTGAGACGCTGGGCGACGGATCGACCGTGCGCCTCGTCGGGCCCG
>CAZTDC010000388.1:0-3440 GCA_964612165.1 uncultured Salinivenus sp. | reverse complement strand
CGATGGGCCAGCAACCGGGTGCTCGACACGATGCGAGGGGCCGAGGCGGTGCCCGACCGAGCGCTGGAGCTGTTCAGCCACCTGCTGCGCACCCAGGACGTGTGGTATGGGCGCGTGCGAGGCACCGATCACGCGGAGCTCGACTTCTGGGAGACGGATTCCCTGCCGGCGTGTGCCGAGCGGCTGTCGGACAGCACGAAGCGCTGGCAGTCCGTCCTCGACGAACGAGCAGGGGAGCTCGACGAGCCAATTTCGTATACGAACTCCAGCGGCACCCCGTTCGAGACCCCGCTGCGCGACATCCTGACCCACGTCGTCAATCACGGCACGCACCACCGCGCCCAGATTGCACTCGAGCTCCGTGAAGCCGGCATTGCCCCCCCTGCAACGGATTACATCTTTTTTGTTCGTGAATCGTGATACGTGAGCCTACGTAGGACCTACAAAATCCATCATGAGTCCCGCTTCGCGCATTAGATTAACGCCTCGCGGCTCGTCGTTTCATTCCTCAACGACCCTCTTGCCAATATGGCCATGCGTTTTCTTCACCGCTTCTCGTGTTTCCTCCCTGCACTGTTGCTTCTATCTGCGTCTGTCGTTGCCCAGACGCCCCCGGACGGCCACACGGTTGAGGGCGACCTGATGGCCCCCGAAAGCGTGGCCTACGACGCAGCGGCTGACAACTTCTACGCCGCCAACATTGGCAAGGAGGTGAAGCCCAGCGCAAAGGACGGAGACGGCTTCATTGCGCGGTTGTCGGCGGACGGCACGGTGGAGACGCTGCGCTATCTGCCGGCCTCGAACGACGGGACGCTCCACGCTCCGAAGGGAACGGTCGTTATGAACGGGAAGCTCTACACGGCCGACATTGATCGGATTGTGGGGTTCGACCTAGAGGAGCGATCGAAAATCGCCGAGATCAGTCTCGGGGAGCGGGGCGTTTCCTTCCTCAACGACATTGCCGTGATGGACGACCAGACGCTCGTGGCCTCCGCTACCAGTAAAGGGAAGATTTATCGCGTGGATCTGGAGGCAGAATCGGTCACGGAGCTCGATGTGGATGTGCCGGGCGCGAACGGCCTCGCCTACGCGGCCTCTGAGGGCGTGGTCTACGCCGTTACGTTCGGCGGGGATCAGGGCGGACAGCTCCGGACCATTGAGTTGAACGAAAGGGGAGCGGTGAGCGACTCGTCCTCACGCACGATCGTGGAGGAGGGTCGCTTCGACGGCATCGTCCGCTGGTCGAATGGATCGCTTCTCATCACGGACTGGGGCGTCGAGGGCGATTCAGCATCGACGCCTGCGCTTCACCGAATTGGTGATGCAGGAACCGGCTCGGTGACGACGATCAAGCTTTCGGACTGGAAGGGCCCGGCCGATTTTGACTGTGCCAAGGGGCACGGGTGCTGGATTCCGGATCTGCCTGGTGGAAACGTGCACGTGGTCCGGCCCGGGGAACGAATGAAGTAGAGCGGGACTCGGGAAGCGGGATGCGTGGGGGCGATGTGCCCTCACGCATCATGTTTTACTCATCACTCGTCCATCATGTCGAACATCGAGCGGTTCTGATTCTCGACCACGTACGAGCCTTGGGCGTCGTCTTCCGCGTCGTCGGCATCAGACGTGTTGCCGAGGCGGGCCTGCAATCGTTCGAGCGTGTCGGCAGGAGTCGAGCTTTCGGCGATGTCGTCCTGCTCGGTGAGATCCTGCAGGCGTTCGTTGGCCGAGCGGAGGCTTTCAACGATGCTGGACGAACCGTTGCCTCCCACGTCGTCGGTTGATTCCTCGGCTGAAGCGGAGGAGAAAACAGGCTGCCCGTCTCCGGACGCCGAGGGCACATACGGCTCTTTACCGTACTCGTCTTCGGATCGCATCTGTGCTGTGATCATCGACCGAAGCACGTGGTTGAGGGACAGGTTCTGTTTTTCGGCTTTCTCTCGAAGCCAGTCGATCTGCTCCGTCGTCAGTTCTACTTCCAACGATTTGAACTGATCGGTGTCGTCAAAGGCATCAGTCACGGGGATGTGCATCTGGAGCGTGGAGGCTTTGGAATGGTAGTTACAAAACTTCACTTGTGTAAATTCGCAACACTCACAGAGGTTTGTATCGAGGTGTTGACGATTCGGGGTGCGTGTTACCCCCGTGTAATTCGTCCTGCGCGGTCGTGACGGACTTGGAATTCAGGACGTGCGATCGATGAAGGCACGTGTGTGCTGAGCGATGGTCGGGCCTTGTTCTTCCTGCAGGAAATGGCCGGCGTTGTCGATCGTCGTCTCCGGCTGGTTGCCCGCGGTGGGGATGAGGGAACGGAAAAATCCCTGTGCACCGCCGAGGATGGGATCGTCCGGCGCGAACAGCTCGAATGCGGGCTTCGACCATTCAGCGAGGCCGGCTCGCGTTTCGCGCATGACGTCGGCCACCGGGTCGTCGGGGGCCATCGGGATGAGGAGGGGCCACGCCACGGCCCCGGCTTTTGATTCGGGGGTGGGAAACGGGGCGTCGTAGGCTCCTACCTCGGCCTCGGCGAGGCGATCGGGGTCCGCCAGGCCGCGCCGTACGATTGTCCCGACGGGAAGGTCGGGGGTGTTCTCGACGAACCGGCGCCACGCCAGAAAGGCTTTGCTCTTGTCCTCTTCGCCGGTGGGCAGAAACGTGTTGAGAATGACGAGCCGAGCGATGCGCTCCGGTTGCCGAACGGCGTACGTGAGGCCCAGCAGGCCGCCCCAGTCCTGCACCACGAGCGTCACGTCTGAGAGCGCAAGCGTCTCGATGAACGCCCGCAACGTTTCGTAGTGGAGTTCGAACGAGTAGTCCTCCACCGCGGTGAGTTTGTCCGACCGCCCGAACCCGATGAAGTCGGGCACCACGACGCGGTGGTTCTCGGCCAGGGGTGGGATCATGTGCCTGTAGAGGTACGCCCAGGTCGGGGCGCCGTGGAGGCAGAGGATCGGGGCGCCACTGCCGTCATCGACGTAGTGCATGCGGAGATCGTCGGCGACGGGCACGTAGTTCGGCGCGTACGGAAAATCAGGCAGGTCCTCGAAGCGGTCGTCCGGGGTGCGGTAGGGCATTTCGTTTGGACATGGGGCAAGGGAGCGTGTAGACGTGGACGCCCAGGCCCGGGGCGCCAGGACTCGATGCTCTCACACCCCAGGTGGCGTCTCATTCGTCAAAAATCAAATCTTCGAGCAGAGACGGGGGGGTGCGGTCCTCGACGAATGCTCGTCCCTCTTCTTCCGCCTTCTCCCGCAGGTCGACGAGCTCTGAATCGGACTTGACCTTTCCACTGAGGACGAGGCGGGTGGCAATGTCGGCGAGGCGCTGGCCGAGGTCGCCCGTTCGGGGCAGCCCCTGTCGGGTCCCCCGCTCCAGGGTGCGAATGGTGTGGCTGCCCACCGGCACGTCCATCGCGCGGCTCACGCCCACGGTGAACCCTACGA
>CAZTDC010000387.1:0-3456 GCA_964612165.1 uncultured Salinivenus sp. | reverse complement strand
CTCCCTCTGTCGTTCCGCACCCTCGTCGAGCGCCGAGCGCATGTGATCGTACACCCCGTCGGGCACATGAAACGGGTCGTCGGTGGGCCAGCCGAGGTTGCGCTTCGTACGCTCCACCTCGTCAGGACCGAGGGGCGCCCCGTGGGCGGCAGCGGTGTCCTGCTTGTTCGGACTGCCGTGCCCGATGTGCGTAGACACGACGATGAGGGACGGGCGCTCGGTTTCAGTCCGGGCCGTCTGAATCGCCGAATCGATGGCTTCAAGGTCGGTCCCCTCCTCCACCTGCTGGACGTGCCAGTCGTAGGCCTCAAAGCGGGCGCCTACGTCCTCCGTGAACGCGAGGTCCGTGTCCCCATCAATGCTGATCTCGTTGTCGTCATAGAGGTAAACCAACTTGCCCAGCTTCTGATGGCCCGCGAGCGACGCCGCCTCCGACGCAACGCCCTCCATCAGATCGCCGTCACTCACGATGCCGTAAGTGTGGTGATCGACCAGAGGCAGGTCGTCGGTGTTAAATTGGGCGGCCAAATACCGCTCGGCAAGCGCCATGCCCACCCCGTTGGCAAAGCCTTGTCCAAGCGGGCCGGTCGTGACCTCCACGCCCGTGGTGAGGTGGTTCTCCGGGTGGCCGGGTGTGTGACTCTGCCACTGTCGAAAGTTCTTCAGTTCCTCCATCGGCAACTCGTAGCCCGTGAGGTGAAGCAGGGCATAGAGTAGCATGGATCCGTGTCCGGCCGAAAGAACGAACCGATCCCGGTCGGGCCAGTCCGGATCCGCCGGGTTATGTTTCAGGTAGCGGGTCCAGAGAACATACGCCATCGGCGCCGCGCCCATAGGCATGCCGGGATGCCCGCTGTCTGCTCGTTCAACAGCATCCATCGCCAGGCAGCGAATCGTATTGATGGTGCGCCGATCAATCTCGGCAGGGTCAAGGGTGTCGACAGAGGAAACGGTGGACATCGTGGTTAACAACAAAAGCAACGTGTAGACGATCAAATCCCCGGATGCCGATGGAAGAGCATCCGGGGCAAAGTATCAGAACGCTGGAATCAACTCGACGATGAACTCTTCCCGAGCTTACCATCCATAGCGCGCTTGATGAACATCCGCATGCACTCGGGGCTGCGCGATTTAACGAAGTGCCCATTCACGAGCACGGTCGGCGTGCTTTCCACCCCAATGTTGATGGCTTTCTTCCGCTGTGTGATGATTTTTTTGCGGTACTTTTTCTGTTCGATGCGGGACAGAAGCGCGTCGGGGTTCATCCCGATTTCGGAGGCGATGTCGCGCAGGTCTTGGTTGCTAATGCCCGAACGGTCTTGTTGTGCGTACTGGGCATCCAACATCTCAGAAAACTTGCCTTCCTGATTGGAAATGTACAGCGCCTGAATCTCGGGGAGGGAACGGCCTCCTAGCGGGAACGGCTTGAAAACGAAGCGCACCTGCCCCTCGAACTCCGACATGAGCGTTTTCATGGTCTTATGGAAATCCTTGCAGTGGGGGCAGTTCGGATCGAAATACTCGATCACCGTCACTGGCGCATCGGAAGGGCCTTTCGTGACGTCCTGAAAGCCGATGAGCGGCGCCCCATTGTTCTTGACCGGCTCCGTGCTCGGATCGAGCTGGCAGGCCGCTCCGCTATATTCCTGTTCCTGAATCTTGACTCGCTCCTCGCCGGCGGGCGCCAGCGCATTAAAATAGGTGAGGTCGGCCCCGACGAGAACGGCCGTAAAAGCCACTAGGTAGACGTAAATCGTTAGGTCTCTTTTGAACAGCCGCGAGGTCATGGTCGTCTCAGTTGATTCGTCGTCCGATGAAAGTACAGCCAACTGCACTGCGAAAAGAAAAACGACGAGGGCGGCCGACACCAAGCAGAGCGCACAGAGCGCGTTGACCACCTCTACCTGGAAGTACACGAGGTAACTCGTGTAAATCAGTGCGGCCGAGAGTCCCGCCAGTCGAACGCCATGCAGCCAGCGTCGCCAGGGCGACCCAAGCTGGAAAATTGCAAAGGTCATCCCCGCGACGAACAAGTAGAACCCGAAACCCCAGGTTATGTTTGACAGGCCGAGAAACGTTCCCGCTGCGCTCGACACGACCGTCGAACAATCGAATCCCATCTGCCCCGTTTCCAGGCTGGAAAGGCCAAAACAGCCCCGGTCAAAATCGCGTCCCTGCTGAATGTACAAGTGGGTAACGGTGAGAACCCCGAATAGCGACAGCCCGAAGAGAATTCTTTCCAGAAAGGAATTGTACGACCGCAGTCGCCTGGTGAACGAACGGATCAAAGACATTCCGACGGGCGAGGGGGTGGCAACGGAAGTACACCGTGAGCGCATGGGACCGAAAACCTCAGCGAATCGGAGGTTCCCGTGCGAATTCGTATTTCGCGTCCTCCGTTTTCCCAGTTGATGTCCGCAACCGTGCCCTATTCGTTTCGAACGACCTCTCTCCTACGAGCCACCTATACGAGCCTAGCCCCGATCTATGACGCGCTCGTCCCGCTCGTCTCCAGCGGGGCTCGGGCTACCGGCCGGAAGTGGCTTGCGGTGCAGGACGGCGATCAGGTACTGGACCTCGGCACCGGTACCGGGCTGGCCCTGCCCTCCCTCCTTGCCGCCAACCCGACTGGATGGACCGAAGGGATTGATCTCACACCGGCCATGCTTGCTCGTGCTCACAGGCGGATGGCCAACACCTCGCACACGCACTACGGCCTCCGCCGGTCAGACGCCACGGCTCTTCCCTACCCGGACGACACCTTCGACGCCGTCTTCTCGAGTTATGTCCTGGATGTGCTCCCCCGCTCCCAGATCCGTCCAGCACTTCGGGAGATTCGACGCGTGATGCAACCGGAGGGTCGGGTTGTGCTCGTCTACCTGGCTCCCCCAAACGAAGGCATTGAGCACCTCTGGAGCGATCTTGCCTACTGCTTTCCCCTCTTCCTGGGCGGCGGACGACCGATCGATCTTCGACACTCACTCCGCGAGTGTAAATTTCAGATCCAATCCCAAACCGCTCACACACAGGTCGGTCTGCGCTCCACTATCACTCTGGCAACTCCATCGTCGAGAACCGAAGTGAAGGCCGAACACGCCTGACCCCTCATCACGTTCCCTCGTGAGTCATGTCTCTCCTCACCAATGTCCAGCACACCACTCCACCGAAGCTCCTCTTCTGCGCAAGGCATTTGCGAACGCCGCTCCTGCAACGGAATTTCAAACCACTGGCTTGAAGCAGAGTGTGCTGTGTCGTACCCTAGTAATGCTATGCTCAACCTCATGCGCATCACGTTTCAGGACTGGCGGAACTGGTGGCCCAACCTCCGGGTCGAGAGCCCCCTCCATGCGTGATCGTCGCACTGGTTTTTCTTGCTGAACGGCTCTGGACCCGCTGCTCCTCTCGGCAGCGGGTTTTTTGTTTGGCTTCCCCTGTTTCAACGTTTCCGCGATGACC
>CAZTDC010000386.1:0-3466 GCA_964612165.1 uncultured Salinivenus sp. | reverse complement strand
TCACCGTCCACATGTGGTAATCGTAGGTGTCCCCGCTCCGCTTCCCGTGGTACATCGCTCCCACGCGGTCGCCAATCTGGGGACACCCTTCCGGGCCGGCCTCTTCCCATTCGTCTTGCAGAACGGAGTGCATAAGCCATAGCCCCTTCAACACGCCGTCTTCGTCTCGGATGTGGGCCACGCGGTATTCCCCGAAGTCGGTCGTTGCCCGGTCGTACCCTTCGAGCGTGCCGATTAGGGCGTCCCCGGGCGCCTGGGGCTTCCAGGTCTCCGCCCATTCCTTTTCGCGGCGCTCCCGTTCGAGTTCGTCTTTCAGGTCGGACATAGCAGTTGCCCCATCCGGGGCGGTCTATTCAGTGTCTTCCGGGTGCAGCATGAAAATCCGCTTCCGCTCCACGCGGTAGGGCTCCAACAACTCCACGATCCGACACCGCAGCTTTTCCAGCTTGGGGCTCGTGTCCTTCAGTGCCCGGTTCACCGACGCCCGGGACACGTCCAGCTTGCGGGCAACGTCGGCCTGCGTGTAAGGGGACTCTTCTATCGCCCGTTCGGCCCGGGCTCGGAGCTCTTCCGCGTCGAGTGTAGCCACGTCTTGGAGTTTGCCTTTCAGATTGACGACGTGCGGTTAAAAGAATGATCAGATCCGGAAGTTGTTTCCCGGTTGGGCTCAATTCTTCACATTCCTCCCCGGAACGGTGTTGCCCCCTTCGGGTAACAGATAGTGCCTTGAAAGGGGAGACGGGAAACGCCCCGCCTCGACATACAAAAGCCCGCTGCCGGGCTCTTTGGACGGACGGCCGACAGCGGGCGCTCACCAGTCACGGTAAGCGCTATGGTCTACACGAAGCCCGACGCGCCTGTTCGCAAGTCCCTCGACACCGGCACCGAAACGGCCAACGGCCGGCGGTATCGCAACAACAACGCTCAGGTCTACCTCAATCCCGACGGGCTGCCGGTCGCCTTCCGCCGCGTCCGCGTTCTTCAGAAAGGCACCTTCGCCGGCGCTTCGCGCCTTCAGCTCGTGACGCCACGGAAGACGGTTTCGGTCTCCCGGACGTGCTTCGACGCCTACAAGTCGAAGTGCCAGCCGCTCAACTAACGCCCACGCCCCGGCCTGGGGCTCGGGTCGGGGCTTCCCACTCGAGGGCTTGGCCCGGCACTTTTGAGCGAGAACGAGAGTCTGCCTGGGAATCGGGGCAGGCTTTTCGTTTGATGCTTTCCGACACCGGCGGGATGTTAGGGCTGCACCTCCCTCCACATGTACCCTTTAGTTCAATGAGCTTGATGAAGTTGACCTGCCGGGTCCTCTCTATCCTCTTCTTGCTCGCCGGCATTGTCACCACGGGCCTCCTCCTCGCTTCCAGCATAACGAGCGCCTCCGCGATGAACGCCCAGCCTGGAGCCAGCCAGTCGCTAGGAGCCGGCTTCGCCCTCCTCGTCTCCTTCGGCTCCGCTATTGCAAGTGGAGTGACAGGCCTCCTCTCCTCTGTCCTTCTCTGGTGGATGGGCAATGTTCACGACTATCTTCGTAATCTCGTACGCTAATGACCCCCCCGGAAATAGTAGCCCTGCACACGCGGCGAACGTCCCGGTCCATTGGGTTACTTCAGTCCCATGGATTCCCCCCGGCCAGGCACGGGCTCATCCGTTGTGCAATTGCGCAACCGTTGTGCAACGGCCGGGCTTGTGCTCGGGCCTCATCCCGCCTATCTCGCGCTGGACGTGGCTCGACCGGGACGGGTGAAAGTCCCAGATGAGCGGGCACTCTACTGCCCGGACTGCGCAGAAGACAACGCCTAATCATGACCTGAGAGAAGCCCTTTCCACATGGACTTTCCACCCGAATACCTCTACGGTTTCGGGGGCGGGCACCTCAGAGCAGATACCTCAGATCGCAATTCTCTTGAGCATTAGACACATCTAGACCGATGGAGTCCTTCGAAGAGTTCAAAGAGAGGAAAAAAGAGGAAGACCCCGAATTGAGGAGGGTGAGTGATGCCTACCTCCGAAATATGTACGAAAGTGAGAGCGAGACCTCAGTGAGCTCTTCCAGTTCGGAAGATGCTCACGTGAGCAGCGGAGGGTCCTACTCTACGCTCAGAGGAGTCGCCAAATTTGTCTCGGCGATTGGATGGGCTGTAGTGATATTTGCAGTCCTCGGAGGTATCATCGTCGGGACAATATTGGGAGAAGGGGCAGGGGGGCTCGGAGGAGGTCTCATTGGTGGAATGGCACTATCTACCTTGGGAGTTCTGATTGTCGTTCAGGGTCAACTTTTTTCGTGCATCGTTGACATACAGCGCAATACTGAGAGGATGGTAAGCCTCATGGAAGAGGAATAACAAGGGAGCGACTTCGTGTCGAACCTATCGTTCTTCGATAGGCTCTACGACTACGCTCATGTACGGACCTGCGACCGTAGAAAGTACCCCCGTGCTTCCTAAAGCCTTCCCCTTCGTCTACCAGTGCCGGGAGAGCGGTGCGGTGCAGCTCGTCACTCGCGCCGAAGCCTTAGAGGTTGGGGAGCGACAGCGGCCCCGCTTCACGGCAGACGTCGCGCTCCGAGACGCTCACGGGTGGGCGCAGGCTCGGCCAGATTCGATCTGCCCTGCATGCACAGATAGCAAACAGTAACCCATGTCGCGATACTGTCCGAAATGCGGTGCGGAGTTCGGTACCGACGACGAAACGTGTCCTCGGTGCAATTTCGATCCGAGCAAGACTCCGACAACGAAGGGGGACCCTGTATCTTCGTCCGATACGACGGCAGCCCAGACGGGCAGCAAAAGCGGCGTTGCATCGCTCTTCTGGGGGATCACGCTGGCCGGTGCTGTTGTCGCCGGTGTGGTGGCGGTGGCTGGTTTCACGAACGCGCAGAGTGCCCCACAGGAAGCCGCAGCCGCTGGAATGGCGGTAGCCATTGCCGTGATTCCGTACATCTTCGCACGAGCAGTGCAGCAGCTCTCTGGATAGCCCATGCCCAACCCGTTTCCTTTCGTGTACCAGTGCGTCGGCTGTGGGGCCGTGAAGACGGTCACAAAGTCGGACACGGCCCGTGTGGACGGGGGCGTCCCCCGCCCCCGATTCGCCGCCGATCGTGCGCTCCGTGAGGTCTACGGTTGGGCCAGCGCCCGGCCGGATTCGCGGTGCCCGGAGTGTGACGTTTCTGAATAACTACTACACAGATCCATGTCCAATCTTCCCGAGAAGGCGTGTGTGAACTGTCACTTCTTTAGTAGGGCGGGAAGTACCCCATCCGAGACGGTAGATAAACCCCTGCGGGAGAGGTCTAGAGAAGGAGATTTTGATTGGGGAACGGTTGAGGAAAAGCTGTACTGCTCAAAAGGGGTATGGAAAGGAGAAACAGTTGACTACAACAATGAGGACCGATTCAGGGAATACGTGATGCGAGACAGGAGCGGAGAGTGCTTCTTTTGGCCGCATACCGAAGGAATGCTCGTAGATG
>CAZTDC010000385.1:0-3468 GCA_964612165.1 uncultured Salinivenus sp. | reverse complement strand
ATGGAATAGTGACTCATCATGTCCCGGGCGTCGGCAACCGTGTCGTGGGGCGAAATCGTGATCGGGTCCATGATCATTCCGTTTTCCGACCGTTTTACCCGGCGCACCTCCGCAGCCTGCTGCTCGATGGGCATGTTTTTATGCAGCACACCTGCACCTCCCTCGCGCGCCATCGCAATCGCCAGATCGGCCTCCGTCACCGTATCCATGGCCGCCGACAAAATGGGCACATTGAGCTCAATATCAGGAGTCAGGTACGACGATGTGTCGACCTCCCGAGGCATCACCGACGAGCGGGACGGCACGAGAAGGACGTCATCATACGTAAGTCCCTCCGCACGGATCTTTCGCTCAAGCGCGGAATCGAGGGTACCGTTGGTTGCTGTTTCGTCCGTTTGCATAAGGAAAAGTATCAATTCAAGTCAACACGCTGGCGAAGCTCATCCACTTCCTCGTAGGTCAAACGGCGCCATTCACCGCGTTTGAGATCACCCGTGGTAAGGGTTCCATACTTCGCCCGTTCGAGCTGGACGATGTCATGCCCAAGCGTCTCCATCATCCGTCGAATTTGGCGATTCCGCCCCTCGTGAATTTCAAGGGCGATGTCCGTCTTCGAATTTGGATCGAGGTAGGTCACCTGGTCGGCTGAGGCCGGACCGTCCTCCAACTCAACCCCCTTTCGGAGGGAATCGATTTGGTGAGGCTTAACTGCTTTCTGCGTCCGGACGTAGTAGATTTTCGAAACCTCGTAACGGGGATGCATGAGACGATGTGCAAGGTCCCCGTCGTTCGTGATAATCAAAACACCTGTCGTGTTGCGATCCAACCGACCAACTGGGAAAAGGCCAGAGGGGTTATCTTCTGGAACCCCTACTACGTCGAGGACTGTCTGCCGGTCCTTCTGGTCGTCGGTCGTGCTGATTGTGTCCTTTGGCTTATTCAGCAAAATGTGCTCAAGGGCCCGCAGCGTGACAACCTCTCCGTCCACGGTCACGGTTTGGCCCTCGTGAACCCGCGTGCCATGCTCCAACACCACCTCCCCATCCACTTCAACGCGCCCCGCCTCAACCAAATCGTCCGCGTCTCGGCGTGAGCAATAGCCGGTGTGGGCGATGTACTTGTTGATCCTCATGCCCTCCGTCTGGGCAGAACTATCCTCTGGAGCCATCGAGAAAAGGGATTCATTCGAGATCAGCAGGAAAAATTCGAACAACCAATCGCTCGGAAAAGGTCCGACCCTTACTCCTGCTCTTCGGTGAAAGACTCTTCTGAGGAAGACTCGGAATCACCATTCTTCGATTCACTCTCTGCTAGCTCCTCCGGAAGATCGACCGAGATGTCTTCTTCGGCGTCGAGTTGAAGAAGCTTGGCACGCTCCTCATCGAAGGCAGGGTCGTCAAGGAGTTCCTCTACCTCACGGAGGGTGGGTAGATCGTCGAGGCTACTCAAGCCAAACTGTTCGAGGAACAGCGATGTCGTGCCGTACAGCAAAGGGCGGCCAAGCGAATCTGCCCGTCCTTCAACGTCAGCAAGACCCATCTCCAACAGTTTACGGATTGCATAGTCCGAGTTTACTCCGCGAATGAAATCAACCTCCGGGCGAGTGACGGGCTGCCGGTACGCGATAACGGCCAGCGTCTCCATGAGCGAGCGGGAGAGGCTGGTTTCCTGTTCCCCGACGAACAGGGTTTTGACAAACGGCGAGAGCGCTGAACGTGTGACCATTCGATAGCCGCCTGCCCACTCCTTAATTTGCAGAGCCCGGTCCGAGCCCCGGTACTCCTGATTGAGACGATCCACGGCGGCCTCTACTTCCTCCGATGTAAGGTCCGAACGACCAGTCACCTCACCGACGATTTCGGCAATGCGGCTGGGCTCGACCGGTTCGTCGGCGGAAAAAATGATGGCTTCGATGGCCTCCTCCAGGCTGTGGTCGTCGGGAGCATCCGAGGGCTCTTCGTCATCCGCGGCTGTTTCACCCTGCGGACCTGAAACGTCCTGGTTGTGGTCTTTCGATTTCGACATTACTTTGCAATAACGGAAATAAGCCTTGCGTTATTCTACTTCCGAGGAGTCACTCCCTACGGCACCATCCCCCGAGGGCTGTGGTACATCTTCAACCGCAGGATCGTCCGGCTGCAACGGCTTTTCTTCTCGCTCCTCTACCACAAAGTCCGACTGCTCATCCGAAAGCCGCAGGTATAAATAGTGCTGGCGGGTGAGTTCGAGCACAGCCAGGAACGTGGCGATCACAAACCCCTTCGTGCGCTGTTTCACCAGATCGCGGAAGGACACACGCGATTCACTGGCAAGCCGGTCCAACACGTATCGTTGCTGGTCTTCTACCGTATGCTCAACCGGCTCCACCTCGTGGGTGAGTTCGGGCTCTTCCTCAACCTCCTCCAGCATTTCACCAAGCGCCTCAACAAGGTCATACACTGAAGCGTCCACAGTGACCTCATGATCCTCCTCTACCCGTTCTCTGTGCTCGGAAGCATCCCCTCTTGTAAAATGCTCTCGGCGCCGCTCTCGCCGGGTAGCGAGCTGGTCGGCAGCCTCCTTAAAGCGCACATATTCGAGCAGTCGCTCCACGAGTTCACGTCTTGGGTCCACCTGTTCTCCTTCCTCGTCGGTCTCCGTTGAGGGCAAGAGCATCCGCGCCTTGATGTTAATCAAAAGCGCGGCCATGTAGATAAAGTCTCCGACGCCGTCGAGGTCAATTTCCTCAAGGACACGCACGTAAGCCAGATACTCGTCCGCAATGCGCGCGATGGGAATGTCGTAAACGTCGATCTCGTCCCGCTTGATAAAAAACAGCAGGAGGTCCATCGGCCCCTCAAACTGCTGAAGCTCGACGCGATACATGGCGTGAAGAGGTGGTGCAGGTCCAGCGATTCCAAGGTCTTCCCGTGCTTTCTAGAAGACCCCCACGACCGTAGGATTAATGCATCTTCTCATAACCGTGGGGGTGCTTCTGGTGCCATTCCCATGCAGTCCCAATGATATCCTCAAGCGATGGGTATTCCGGCTCCCAGCCCAGTTCCTTTCGAACCTTCTCGCTGCTCGCGATGAGCTTAGCCGGATCCCCCAGCCGGGGCGGCCCCACCTCCGAAGGAATTTCGGCCCCCGTCACGTTCCGGGCCGTCTCAATTACCTCACGGACGCTGTAGCCGTTTCCATTTCCAAGGTTATAGACACGACTTTGGTCGTCAAGCGCATCGAGAGCCAGGATGTGCGCCTGGGCCAAATCCTGGACGTGCACGTAATCGCGGATGCAGGTACCGTCCCGCGTCTCGTAGTCGTCTCCGTAGATCTCAATTTTCTCCCGCTGGCCGAGCGCGACCTCCAACACAATCGGAATGAGGTGCGTCTCCGGATCGTGATGCTCCCCGAGATCAGAGGAAACGGCTCCAGCGGCGTTGAAGTAGCGGAGAGTAGCGTATCTCAGCGCGTCCAGCTCATCCAGCC
>CAZTDC010000384.1:0-3478 GCA_964612165.1 uncultured Salinivenus sp. | reverse complement strand
TTGCCGTTGTTGCCGATGTCGCCGAGGTAGAGGGTGCGGTCCTCCACCGCGATGTCCTCGTAGTCGATGTGGGCGGCCGCCCCGATCTGGACGCCCGGCCACGGTGGATTGGCACTGCTGTCGGCGTCGCCCCCCGCCGCGTAGTCGCCAGCGTGCCAGGGGGCCACGTGCACCGCCCCGGTGCTGTCGATGGCGAAGATCCGTGGGGCATCGCCACTGTCGTTATGCACCCACCATACGTTCTCCTGCCATCGGCTCCGGACGATGCCGCTGATCTCATCGATCGGAGAATGGGCCGCGCGGCCAGCGTGTGTCAGAGCGACACTGTCAGGGGCCTGGGCGTATCCCTTGAGAGGAAGTTCTCCGCTTAACAGAAAGAGCACGCAGATGAGAAGAGAAGCTCGACGAGATGTGGTCATTGCGATGGCCATTGACGAGAAGTGCTGTGATGCCATTCAAGCAGACGCTCCAAAACACGAAACGGGCGGCCGCCTCGCGACGACCGCCCGATCCGTAGAGGATTCAATTTCTCACAGGACTTAGAAGTTGTAGCGGACGCCAAACTTCATCTGCCACTGCGAGCTGTAGGTGGAGCCGGTACGGCGTTCGTTGATGAGATCGTCGATCACCTGCACCTCATCGGCGACGCCGTCGCCGTCGGTATCTTCGACCTCATCGATGATGTTCTGGGCCCTGTACACCGGCGTGTAGTCCTCGTTGTCCGGATCCCGAAACTCATCGAATTCGATGGGTTCGGTGCCCTCAAATCCGTCATCGGGCCGGGCAAAGCGCTCTCCCCACTCGTCCTGCCCCACGAGGTCGCCGAGGAGGCTGGAGAAGTTGAAGATGTTCGCCGTCACCTCCAGGCTTTGCTGTCGCCCCAGCACGCGCTGGAAGACCTCCAGCCGAACGTTGAGGTCGAAGACGCTCTCCCACGGCGTGCGGTCGCCGTTGCGCTCCGAGTATTTGCCGCGCCGGTCGCTCAGGTAGTCGTTGCCGTCGATGAACTGGTCGAGGGCGTCTGCCTGCAGGTCGGCGGGAATGGCTGGCCCATTGTCCGGATCGACTTCGCTGAAGGCGAGTTGGTCGGCATCCTCCGGAACGTAGAAGAGCGACACGTCGTCGGCACGGTCGCGGACCATGCTGCCGCTGTTGGCGATGACGTAGGAGAACGGACGTCCCGACTGCCCATCATAGATTAATGTCGTCGTGAGGGCAAATCGGTCCCCGAGCTGCTGTCGGTACGAGAACCGTCCGAGGACGCGATGGCCGGTCGAAAAGGAGGATCGCTCCAGACCGGGGTTGTTCGCTCCCTCCACGTTCGGGACCTCGTTCCAGAGCGAGTTAATCTGCGACGACTCCCCGTCGTTCACCGCGTAGGCGTCGCCATAGGTGTACGAGACGTCGGTGCGGAGGCCGCTGTTCTCAGTCACGACGCCCTCGAACGTCTTCCGGAACCGGGCCGTGAGGTTGTAGGAGTACCCTCGACTCGTATTTCCGACGCGGTGCACGTTGGCGTATCGCGAATCGATGTCCTGCCCCTCCGCAAACTCGGCGCTGTCGTCGTACTTGTCCGGCACCCAGATGGGACGGTTGTCCGGGCCGTCCAGGCGCTCGTTCGACGGCTTCAGATTTACGTTCGTGACGACGATGTTCTCGAGGGTGTTCGAGTACTGCGCCTCGAACGTCCCGATGACGCCCCACGGCAGTTCCTGGTCTACCCCGAGAGAAGAACGCCAGAATCGGGGATTGAGGTAATCCTCCTCGAACAGCTCCAGGCGACCACTCGGGATGAGCTGCGACGGGTCGCGACCCTGCGTCTCAGCAACCGTGATCCCGTCCGCCGGATTCGGGCGAAACTGGACGTCCCGCAGCTCGAAGTCGAAGAAATTGATTAGCCCCGTGTTCGTCCCGTTGTTGAGGTACATGCCGCCGGGCCAGACGAACGGCTGCCGGCTCGTAAAGACGCCGGTCCCGCCGCGGACCTGCGTCCGCTCGTCGCCGAACACGTCGTAGTTGAAGCCGAAGCGCGGGGCCCAGTGCAGATTCGGGTCGGGCGTTTCCCCCGGCTCGGCCCCATTCAGCGAGTAAAATTCTTCGATCGCCGGAATCGTCGTCTCACGGGGATCGAGCTTGGGGTCGTCCGGCACCGAGGAATCACTCGGGTCGGCAAATCGCGGGTCGTCCAAATAAATTGGCACGTCCACGCGGATGCCGCCGGTCAGGGTGAGCCGGTCGCTCACCGTCCACTCGTCCTGGACGTACAGGCTGGTGTTGAGGGCGCTGAACGCGCCTTCCGCACCCGTGGCGTCGCCAACCTTTTCCTGGAAGCCGTCTTGTTCCAGATCGTTGTCGACGAGGGAGAACCCACGTCCGAAGAAGGAGGGCTGGACTTCGGGATTGGTGAACTCGCTGCAGGGATTGCCGCTCACCGGATCGACCGACGCGCAGACGGTCTCCTTAAATTCGTCGAGACCGGTGCCGTTGTCGTCGAGGTCGATGAAGGAGTGCCACCCGAAGTTGTACGGGACGAACTTGTTGGCGATGTCGTAAAACTCATTGTGCGTCCCGACCGTGATCGTGTGATCCCCGAGAAAGACATCGAAGTCGTTGGTGAGCGTAACGACGTCCTGCGTGAGCAAATTCACGCTGGAGAAGGGCTCTCCGCCGAAGCTAATGTCCGCCCCGCCATCTTCGATGTCGACGGTTGGAAACGGCTGATCGAGGTTCGTGTCCCGGTCGTCCTCCACACTCTTGTAGCTCAGGATCAGCTTGTTGGCGTAGTTACTCCCAAACCGGCTGTTGAGCTCCAGTGCCGCGATCTGTGTAGTGTTGGGAAAGACCTCGTTCCGACTGGAGAAGGAGAGCGCACCCGGATTCCCGCCGAAGGCATCGACGTTCTCGGAATTCGAGTAGCTGTAGCGGGCACTCAGACGATGGTTGTCGTTGATGTTCCAGTCCAGCTTCCCGAGAAACTTGTCACTGTCGAGCGTGGTGGCCTGACCGCGAAAGCTCCCCGGATCGAACCGGTCTCCGACCGTCTGGTCGAGAAAGCTGAGGAGCTCGTCGTTCAGGGCCTGCTCCGAATCGATGCGCTGTCCGCGAAATTCATCGAATCCGCCCTCGAAGGGCTGCGGCGACTCCTCGCGGTTGATGTCGAAGTTGACGAAGAAGAAAAGTTCGTCTTCAATGATCGGTCCGCCGAAGCGACCCACGTACCGCTGATTGTTGAAATCGGGAAACGGCGCGTTGGGCAAGTCCTCCGCGAAGTTTTGGTCTCGATATTCAAACGCGAAGGAGCCCTTAAATTGGTTGGTCCCACTCCGCGTCACCGCATTGATGGCCCCGCCGCCGAAGTAGCTCTGTGTGACGTCATACGGGGAGATCTCAATGTTGAACTGCTCGATCGCGTCGGTGCTGATGGGCGTGGCGCCGGTCTGTCCGCCGTCCGTTCCTTGTGCCGAGAGCCCGAACACGT
>CAZTDC010000383.1:0-3481 GCA_964612165.1 uncultured Salinivenus sp. | reverse complement strand
CCGGTAGAAGTACTCGAGCGTCAGGGACGTCCGCCCCTCCGCCCAGTCCGCAAACGCCTGGTGCGTCACGAGGAAGTGATCGTCGGCGTGCACGGTAAGGGGCACACCGGCGTCGTCGCACACCGCCTCAAGGGCGGCGAGGAGCTCGTACCGTCCCGGCTCGGTGATGAGCACCCGCTCGGGCTGATGCACCTCCAGTTGTTGTCGCAAAAATTCGGCGGCGCCGTCAGCGCGATCGGGCGCGTCGGCGGGCTCGTAGTGGACCGTCCACCCTCGCGCACGGAGGTCGTCCCGGAAGTGCCGCATCGCCGCCCAGCCGAGGGCGAGGCGCTGTTTGTGCTCGGGAAACGGGCCCCGGCCAACGTCCGCCTCCGTCATCGCCACGGCATCCCGCTCCGGATCGGCCTCGTCGAAGACCGCCGCGTCGCGGTTGAGCTGGTCACGAAGGACGAGAATGAGCTGTCGCATAGCAGCGGAACGGGGGGACAGTGGTTAGGAGCCGGGGCTCCAATGCTCGTGTCGAGCGAGGGACCTGGAGCGCGTGGGAGAGAGCGGGTGCGTGGGAGAATGGCGAAGAGGATGATCGGGAGGGAGCCTGTTCCCAAACCTCTTCTCTCGCTGTCCCAGCGCTCCACCTCCCCCACGCTCTCATTCTCCCGCGCTTACGAGCAACCCGATCGGATGAAGGCAGTAGAATCTCCTTCCTATTCGAATTGCCGATTCCGATCGCTATCCGGTCCGAACGGTGCCGAGCCCGCCATCTACGCCGATCACCTGCCCGGTCACCCAGTCCGTGCCCGGATCGAGGAGCCAGGTAACAGCCGGCGCAACGTCCTCAGGCGTGCCCACCTCTCCCAGCGGGTGCATCTGCTCGGACTGCTTCCGCCCGGCGTCAGAGCTCAGGATGGAGGCCGACATCTTGCTTTTGAACTTCCCCTCGCCGCCCACGAGCCCCGGCGCGACGGCGTTCACGCGAACTCCGCGGTTCGCGTAGGTCGCAGCGGCGGCCTTCATCAGACCGGTCACCCCGCCCTTCGCCGCGGCGATGGCCTCGTGGTTCTTGAGGCCGGTCCGCGAGACGGCGGACGTCATGAGAACAATCGACCCGCCGCTCCGCATCATGGGGCGCCCTGCGGCCTTCACCGTATTAAAGGCCGTGTCGAGGTTCAGGCGCACCTGCTCTTGGTACTCGTCAATGCTCGTGAGGTGGGCCGGCTTCAGCAGAATGGAGCCGACGAAGTTCGCGATGCCGTCAATTTGGCCGTAGGTATCGGTGGCGTGGTCGACGATGCCCTGCACCTCATCGAACTCGGTGGCGTCGAGCGGAAAGGCGTCGCCGCCGGTCTCGTCGGCCAGCGCCTCCACCTCCGATTCGGTGCGGGCCCCGAGGACAAGCTGGGCGCCATCGTCGGCCAGGCGGTGGGCAACGGCGGATCCGATTCCACCGGTGGCGCCGAGAAGCACGTAAACAGGAGTGTCGTTCGAGGACATAGGGGAAAGGGGAATTGCGGAGAGAAGACGACGTAAATCTACGCTGTCTGAAAACCGCAGGGGCGTCCGATGGTCCCCTTCCCCCCTACATATTGGCGGATCGTTACGGCCGTAGGAATTGCGTGACGCTGGTTTACCGTTTTCTCAGTTGTCTTCTGCGGGCGGCCGAAGCACCTGATCGAGAACGTGAATGACCCCGTTCGCAACCGTGATGTCATCGTCCACGACGGTCGATGCCCCAACCGCCAAGGTTGTGTCGCTGCGCACCCGAAGGGAATCGCCACTCAATGTCGTCAGCGCCGCGGTGTCGGCAAGAGCTGCCGCTGCCACACGTCCATCGATCACGTGATGGGCAAGGATGGTGCGCAGCCGATCGGTGCGCTCCGTCAGCAGAACATCCAGGGTGCCGTCGGGCAACACCTCGAACGCCGAGTTCGGCGGCGCGAAGAGCGTGTACGGCCCGTCGCTCGCGAGCACCGAGTCGAGTCGGGCAGAATCCAGCGCGGCGACGAGCGTCGAGAAGCGATCGTCCGTTTGGAGAACGCGATCGATCGTCATCGTGTCGACCTCGACCGACACGCCGGACGACTGAGACGCCGACTCGGGCGACTCTCCAGATCCACAGGCCACGAGCCCAACCACAAGTCCCACAAGCACAAGACCTCGGAGTCCCCAAAACCACCAGCGTCGATCGAGAGCACAGGTCATGGAGATAAAGCTGGGTCAGTAATCCCTGCCCGAGACGAAGAGAAGCAACAGTGCTAGTTCGCAATCAAACGCTCAACGGATGGGCCCCGTCCTCGTTCGCTCCTCTTTGCTTACAGGGCCAGCCCAATCAATGCGCCCACGTAGGCCACATAGCCGGCAAGCAAAAGTCCGCCTTCCATGCGCGAAAACGTGTAGTCGGTCCAGAAGAGCGGGAGCGTGAGCAGAGCAAACGCAAACAGAACGCCCCCGTCCCACCAGGTCAGCCCCGTCGCATCCAGCGGATGGATGCAAGCGGTGATCCCGAGAATGCCCAACACATTGAAGATGTTGGAGCCGATGACGTTACCGAGAGCAAGGTCGCTTTGTCCGCGCAGGGCCGCGACCACGGACGTCGCAAGCTCAGGGAGGCTCGTACCAAGGGCCACAATGGTGAGTCCAATCACAGCGGTCGAGAGGCCGGCCGCCTCGGCCACCGTCACCGCCCCCGACACCAGCACTCGCGCACCCAGCACGAGAAGCGCCAGGCCGCCAACCCAGAAGAGAAGGTCGCGCCCCCATCCTCCTTCCTTCGGCACGCCCTCGTCAAAGAGGTCCTCGACCACCGCGGTCGGCTCGTCCCACACGCCCCAGATGCAAACGACCGTGTAGGCGGCGGCGCCCGCGACCAGCACGGTTCCATTCACCCACCCAATGACCCCGTCCCACATCACGCCGAGCAGCAGGGCGCTAACGCCAATCATGATGGGTACGTCCAGCCGAAGAATCTGGGCCTGTATGCGAATCGGGTATACCAGGGCCGTCACACCGAGGATGAGCCCGATGTTGCTAATGTTCGACCCCACGACGTTCCCGAGGGCGATGTCGGGAGCCCCTTCAATCGCCGCCTGCAGACTCACAACCAGCTCCGGCGCACTGGTGCCGTAGGCCACCACCGTCAGCCCAATGAGAAGCGGCGAAAGGCCTAATCGGCGGGCGCCAGAGACCGCCCCACGCACGAGCCCCTCTGCCCCGAGCGCGAGGAGAACGAGCCCTCCTAGAATCGAAAGCAACGTAACAAGCATACCCGACCCCTGGAACATATCAGAACGGAGAACCCTGTCCCTCTCGACAGAAAGAGCCTTCGTGCGCGTCGTGCTGAATCCGGACAGCGAAGCCAACCATTCGGCGATCTCACATCAGCAACTGCCCCCCCACTCACTTCTCCTCCCCGATGAAGGGATCGGGAACGTACAGATCCGACGCGTCGGTTACAAGGAAGCCGCACCGTCTCGCCCTGAGCAAT
>CAZTDC010000382.1:0-3487 GCA_964612165.1 uncultured Salinivenus sp. | reverse complement strand
CCTCATCAGAGGTGAGGGCTTTTCGTCTGTATGGCTGCTCTACTCTTATTTTTGGTTGCTGCTCTCCTCGGCCCCTCCGTCACGTGGGCCCAAGAGCCAGCGCGTCGCGACACGGCAAAACGCGCCTCCGTCGCGTCGACCACCCCGGACTCGTCCATCGCGATGTCCTTAACCCTGCCCGAGGTGACCGTGAAAGGGGCGCCGGGCCGCTCCCCGTCCATCCCGACGGCCGCCCACGTCATCACCCTCGACTCGGCCGCCGTGGCCCAAAGCGGCGCGTCGTCCGTGGCCGACCTGCTGTCAATGCGCTCTGGGGCGTTCGTGAAGCAGTATGGGAGCACGGGCCTTGCCAGCTTGTCGATGCGGGGCATGGGGGGTACGCAGACGCAGGTGTTGCTCGACGGCCTCCGGGTGGCGAACCCGCAGACGGGCCAGCTGGACCTGTCTCTGCTTCCGACCCTCCTCATCGAGTCGGTGGAGGTACAGCATGGGGCCGGGTCGGCGCGCCACGGCTCCGGCAGCCTGGGCGGGACCGTGCACCTGCGCACGCTGCGGCCACAGACCGATCCACTGTTCCGCGTGGCGGGCGGCGGCGGCGCGTACGGCGAACGGCACGTGTCGGCCCTGGTGTCGGGCGGGCGGGGCGCCTGGTCCGGGCTGGTGGCGGGCCGCCACTACCGCACGGACGGGGACTTTCGGTACCGCAACACCTTCCTGGTGCCCCCGCAGACGCTGCGGCGGACCGGGGCTAGGGCCCGGACGACCACCCTCTACGGACGGGGCACGTGGCGGGGCGACGAGCAAGAGTGGCACCTCTCCGGGTGGTGGACGCGAGCCCGGCGCGGCCTCCCGGGACCGGCCAGTGCACGCAGCGCAGGGGCCCGCCAGTGGGACGAGTTGGGACGGATTTGGACGGAGGGCACGCTGTCGCTCGGCAAGGGCACCCTTACGTTCTCGGCGCAGGGACAACGCTCCCGCCTCCGCTACCGAAATCCCCCCACCCGCACCGACGAAACGACGTTTACGACGGCCACGGACGCGGACGCCGAACTGCGCCACCCGCTTGCCTCCCTCGGCACGATCACGGCGGGCACCACGGTCGGGTACGACCAGGCCTCCCTGAATGGAGGGGTCGATCGCCTGTCAGGGGCCACGTTCGTGGACGCCACCCTCTCGCTCTCCCCGTTCGAGCTACAGCCGGCGGTGCGGCTCGACGCCATTCGGGCAAACGGGGCGCCCACCGTCGTCCCGAGCCCTCGCCTCGGCGTCCGCCTGCGCCCCTTCGACGAGGTCGGCCTCACGCTTCGCGGCCTCGTGGGCCGGGCCTTCCGCTATCCCACCTTCAACGAACGGTACTACGAACCGGGGGGCACGCCCAGCCTCCGGCCCGAAGACGGATGGACCACGGAGGGAGGCCTCTCATTCCGCCTCGCTCGCTCCCACGGCCTTTTCGCGGTAAACGCTACGGCTTTTGCAACACGTCTCACTGACAAAATCGTGTGGCGGCCCAGTTACGTCGTGGAGGGCGTACAGGTGTGGAGTCCATCCAACGTATCCCGTGTCTACAGTCGAGGCCTGGAACTGAGCCTGCGAGGTCAGCGACAACTGAGCTCCGACCTGACACTGTCGGGCGGGAGCCAATTCACACACACCGAAGCCGAAAACCGGGCTAATCCCAATTCGCCGGCGTACGGCGCTCAACTGTCCTACGTCCCGCGGCAGTCGTGGAAGCTCTGGTCCCGCGTGGAGTGGCAGGGACTGTCTGTCTCCGCCACAGGCCGACTCGTGGGGACCCGCTTTTATTCAAGCGACGAGTCCAAGTCTCTCGCGCCGTACCAGACGGTCGACGTGCGGGCCGTCTATGAATGGGTCTTCGACTCGGGGCGACTCGCCCTGGAGACGCAGGTCAAAAACGTGCTCGACCGCCGCTACGAAATCATACGGCTCTACCCCATGCCGCCCCGCCACGCGACCTTCCGAATTCGCTTTTCGTTTCCTGGTTCTTCCTAACCCCACCTGACAATGCGTACGTCCTTCTCCTCATCCTCACGTCCCACTCCCTTTTTCGACATGCGCCTGCTCCGTCCCGTTGCTTGGATGTCACTATTTATCGTCATCACTTTTCTGATGACAGGCTGTGATCTCTTCGGGGCGAATGACGACGATGCCCGCCGCGTGACGACGGACGTAGTGATTGGCAATTCTGGGCCCAGTGTCGACGCCGCGGACGGGTCTCTTACGCTGTACGATCCTGGCGACTCTACAGCCGCACCCAACGATATTGAAGTAGCCTTCATCAACAGCCTGGCCCTGCACAACGATCGTCTCTTCGTGGTCGACAACACCGGTCCCGCCGCCGGTCGAATCACGACATTTGACGATAATGAACTGCAGCCTCTCGGGCAGTTTTCCAATCCACGGGCGCCGCGGCGCATCGCATTCCCGACGGAGGACAAGGGATACGTTCCCAACCTGAGTCGCAATACAGCCAGCCCCCCAAACTACGTCCCCGATACGAGCACCGTGTCTGTGCTCGACCTGGAGAGTAACTCGGTGACGAAGCAGGTTGACGTGGGGCGGTCGCCGGAGGGCATTGCGGTGGCTGCCGGGAAGGCGTTTGTGGCAAATTCCGCGGACGGAACCCTCTCCGTTCTGGATACAGAATCTGACGTCGTAACCAATACTCGATCGCTCGACGGCTGCCTGAACCCGAAAAGCGTATTCGCGGACGGTGAGGACGAGGTGACCGTGGTCTGTCAAGGCAGCGCAGAACAGTCCTCCGAGGTCCTATTCATTGACTCGGACACCGAAGAGGTCACAAGTCGCGTGGAGCTTGGTGCCCCCATCGGTTCGGCAAACGCAACACAGTCGGCCTCTTACTCAGAGGGGGCCGAGGAGCTGTATGCGATCAGTGGCGTAGAAACGTTCGGATTCGGTGGTCAGCCGGGAACTGGTGAGATCTTCCGTGTGGATACGGACGCCAACACGCTGGATGCGACCTTGAAAGTGCCCAAGGACGATGAGCTCGTCAACATCACCGCGGTCGGATACGACAATACGACGCAGGACCTGTACGTCACGCGCCTCCCCGTAGGCGACGACGGCGGCCCGCTCTTTAAGGCAAAAGGAACTGCAATCGTTCTCGATCGGGAGGGGAACCAGGTCACTCGTTTCGAAACTGGTATCGCACCGGCTCACATCGTTTTCCTCCGCGAGACACGGTAGCGCGGACGCGTCGACCGGTTTCTTCCCCGAGTTTAGCCTGGTTCCACTTGCGGACGGTCTTCCTCCACATACCGTCCAGACCAACGCTTCCCAGCATTTGAGAGCAAGAGGCCGACGTAGGGGAAGACCGGCGGGTAGTACCGGTCTCCCGAGCGGTTCCGGCCTGTTTTCCCTCCGTCAACGCACCAACTTCTCTGTCTCCATGCCCATCGACCGCTGCTACTGCTACGACCAGACGTTTGTGCACCTGCGGGACGTGGCC
>CAZTDC010000381.1:0-3491 GCA_964612165.1 uncultured Salinivenus sp. | reverse complement strand
AACTGGTCGAGCGTGAGACTGCTCGGATTCTCGGTGTCCTGCACGTCCCCGGCGGCGGTAAGGCGAATCTGCGTGTCGGATCCGAGGGGGCGTTGTGCATTGACACCGGCCCGGAGGCGATATCCTTCGCTGTGCGACCGATAGCCGTCTTGGCGGTTGCCGGAGGCGTAGGCGTGCAGGCTCCATTGGCCCGCGGAGCCCGATCCCTCCAGCAAGCCCTGCCACTGCCCGTAGCTGCCGCCCTGTACGCGGGCCCGCAGGGTGGGGGCTGACTCGGACGGCTGGGACGAGAGGAAGAGCACGCCCCCACTGCCGTTGCCCCAGAACACGGAGGCGGGCGACCGGATGAGCTCCACGCGGCGCACGACCGCCGGATCCACCACGTCCAGAAAGGCCTGCCCGTCCGGCAACGTGAGGGGAATGCCGTCGTACAGCACCTGGATGCCGCGCACGCCGAAGTTGGAGCGGTAGCCGACCCCGCGCACACTGATGCGTTCGCCGAGCGCAAAATGATGCCGGTCATTCACCCACACGCCGGACAGCGGGCGTAGCACCTCGTCGAGGGAGGTTCCGGGCGTGAGCGACACCTCAGCGGCGGAGCGGGGTTGGATCGTAACGGCGAAGGGGGCGGAGGCTTCCGTGACGGCCGACCGAGCCGCCTCCACCGTCACCTCGGGCAACTGCACGCGGAAGGTATCGGCGGCCGTCGAGTCGGGGGTTTGGGCGAGAAGCGGCGGGGCGAGGAGGAAGAGGACAGCGAGAAGATAAGCGGTGCGGGGCATTCGGCAGAAGCCGTTTTGAGTGCGTCAGTGCAGTTCGTTCAAGCGGGGAGGAACGAGCGAGCGCGTTGCCGCTACCACCCGATCCGGCGCGACGTCGAGTCCGATCGGTTCACGCTCGGCTCCTTGGCGACGGGCGCCGTGACCGGATCAAACTCTACGTCGTCGACCTTTTCGATTTCCACGCCGGTGTAATAAAAGCGTAGGATCTCCCGGTAAGATTGGCCCCGTTCGGCCATTTCGTGGGCGCCGTACTGGCTGAGGCCCACGCCGTGCCCGAAACCACGCCCGTTGAAAACGTACTGATCACCCTGGCGCCGGGCGTCGAACCAGGTGCTCTTGAGGACGGCATCGGGGACGTGTCTGTTCACCACCAGCCGGAACGCGTTTGCGTTCATGGTGTGGTCGGAGTCGCTGGATTGAAGCACCCTGATCGTTTTCACGCGGCCATGCGGGGCCTCTTCGTCGATGGTGAAGCCCTCAACCAGGGTTCCTCGTTTCCGGGTGAGGGCCTGGAGGAGGGAGGAGCGGTCCACGGTGACCGACCAAGTATGGTGGGGAGACGACTCGTCGTAAGGGTCTTCCGTTCCGCGGAGGTAGGGAATGGCGTCGTCGGCCTTCCACACGTTCTCGTTGTTGGCGGTGTGGCCCCCGCTGGAGGAGTGGTACACGGCCTGGATGAGGTTGCCGTCGTACGTGAGAACGTCTCCCTCGGTGGCTTGCGTGGCCTGACGGGAGCGCTGGGTGACCGCATCGGTCCCCTCGTACACCTGTGAAGCGGTGCCGTCGGCCTGGTCGTAGGCGTCCCCAAACTTTTCGGAGGCGAAGAGGCCGTAGGTGCGGGCCACCACGGCCATCGCCTTCGTTCCTTCCCGGTCGCCGAGACCGTACTCACTGGCCACGACGCTCGCCACGTAGTCCTCGATCGGGACCTGGTTCACGACGAGCAGGGCGGATTCCTGGTCGGGCGCGGGGGCCAGGTACAGGCCGCCCGTATAGGTGTGATCGTCCTTGCCCGCGACCGAAAGCGTCCAGGAGGCAGCGTCGCCGACGGGCTGCACGCTCAGCTTGGTCGCGTAGAGGCCCCGACCGCCACGTTGAAGATACACGTCCTCCTGACGTACGCCCAGCGTCGTCGTCTCGCCGGATTGCAGGCGCATAACGGGTGCGCCGCCATTCGGTAGGTGAACGGCCATGGGGCCTTCCGCCACCTGCAGCTCAACCTTCTCGACCGACGACTGGTGGTTGAGACGGACACGCACCTGATCCAAATCCTCGGACGAGGACTGGGCCGAGACAGGGCGGAGGCCCGCAATCAGCAGAAGCACACTGACACCAGCGGTCGTCCAGGCGGACGTGGAGAAGAACGACATGGGGTGAGCAAGATCGGTGAAAATCAACGGAACCGATTTACACTTCCAACCGTCCGGGCGATCTTCGAAGTGGGCCGGTTCAGGGCTCGACATTGAGGCCTAGTTCCGCCAACCGTTCACTGGATCGTCGGTTTCTCACTCTGGTTTCCGTTATGCTCGTTGACACCCACGCCCATCTTTACCTGGATCAGTTCGACGAGGACCGGGAGGCGGTCCTGTCGCGGGCTCGCGACGCCCGGGTCGAGTCCATCGTCATGCCGGCCATTGACGTACCGTCGATTCAGCAGGCCGTCGACCTCTGTGAGGCGCACGACGGGCTCTACGCGATGGCCGCACTCCACCCCTCAGAGACCGAGGAGGCGACCGAGGAAGACTTCGAACGGGTGAAGGAGTGGTGCGACCATCCGTCAATCGTTGCCGTTGGGGAGAGCGGGCTCGACTATTACTGGGACCGCTCGTTCGACGATCGGCAGCAGGCGTTTTTCCGGCGCCACATCCGCCTTGCCATCGAGGTCGATCTCCCGCTCGTGATCCACAACCGGGAGGCGACGGGCGACATCCTGGACATTCTGGAAGAAGAGCGGGCGGCGACCGACCACCCCGAGAACATGCGCGGGATTCTGCACTGCTACGTCGATCCGCCCGAAGTGGCCGAGCGGGCTTGGGACCTCGGCTTCTACGTGGGGGTGGGCGGCATCATGACATTCTCGAACAGTGATGTCGACGATTACGTGGCGGACGTGCCGCTCGATCGGATCGTCGTGGAGACCGACAGCCCGTACCTCGCGCCGGAGCCCAACCGCGGCGACCGCAACGAGCCGGCCTACGTGCGCCACGTGGCCGATACCCTGGCCCGGGTCAAAGACGTGCCCATCCAGGAGGTGGAGGCGGTCACGACGGAAAATGCGCGTGCCATCTACGAGCTCCCTGACGAGTAACGGGCTCGTGATTGGGAGTACGCCTCTCACCTACGGTACGCCCAAAGAAAAAACCGCCCCGACCGGGCAGTCCCGATCGGGGCGGAGGCAGCGACGTAGGGGGAGAGGAGTGTGGAGCGACGGACGGATGGACGAAGGGAATCGTCCACACATCCACCTGTCCACACCCTCATACCGACGAAGTCGAACCTACTCTTCGCCTTCGTCGACGACCTCGTAGTCGGCGTCGTGGACGTCCTCGTCCTCAGCTTCGCCGTCGCCTTGTCCCGGCGGCGTTGAGCTGCTGGACGCCGTGCCAGCGCCACCCGCAGCCCCGGCAGCGGCTCCGGGCTGTCCTTGCTGCTGCTGTTGCTGCTGGGCCGCGTAAATCTCCTCGCTGGCGGCGGACCACTTCTCGTTCA
>CAZTDC010000380.1:0-3501 GCA_964612165.1 uncultured Salinivenus sp. | reverse complement strand
GCCCAGACGGAGAAGACGATTCCGGGGCAGTACGGCCCGACACCCTACATCACGCACTCTGAATTCCAGTCAGCCACAGTTACCGGAGGCAAGTACGCAGAAGGAAAAGGGAGGAACGTACCTTTCGAGAAGATCTCGACCATAGCGTCGTTAGATTCTCTTGCCCAGTATCTGGGGTCTCCTGTAGAAAAGAGTGAAGACTCTCCTTTTGGCACGAGCGTACTTGCGTATGTCAACTACAAAGGGTTAGAACTTGAATACGTGAAGGCGCAAGGCGCTGACTTCAAATTACGGGAGCTAAAGATTACGTCCTCAGACTGGGCAGTTACAGTGAACGGTACCGAATTACGACCTGGTACGGATGCAAATGTCCTCGACAAATCTGTCCGACGAGCAGGCCATATTTTCATTGCTGCTCCCGGAGCGGGCCAGAAGGCCGAATCACACGGTAAGTTGGATGTGATGGGGGAAGATTCATCGATTCAAATCGACTTTGATGAGAAGGCCCAGCAAATCAAAGAAATTCGCTTTCACCGGATGTTGTGAAGAATTGCAATGACCGAAGAAAGGGGGACGTCAGCTTCTTGCTCACTACACTTTATGAGAGGCGTAATCAGGCTCATTTCCATCCTGGGTTTCATCAGCCTTGTTGGGACAGGGTCCGTTCAGGCGCAAACAGAGAGAACGGGCCTGGTACCTTACATCAGCATGTCCGAGTTTGAATCTGTTTCTGTAGGGAGACCTGCAGGCGAGAACGCTGCCTCTACGAAAGATGTCGGAAAAGAATTCCCATTTCGAGAGATTGAGACGATTTCATCCCTGGATGCCGTGATCCAACTGCTAGGAGAGCCGAGCAAATTCAACCGCCTCACCTATCCGTCGGGAGAGACGGTTCGGGCCCACTTGGAATACGAAGGACTGTATTTGGAGTACCTGAAGACCTCGAACTCCTCCCGATTCAGGCTTCGGGAGATGAAGATGCAGACGTCCGGCTGGCATCTCACGATTAACGGACGGCAGGTAGAGCCCGGCATGCCGATCAGTCGGCTCAGTCCGGAGGTACGGCAGTCAATCATAGAGGCTGCACCCTCCAGTGATTTCGATGCTGAAGCAACAATCCGCATCGCGAAGCCCGAAAAAGACAAGAATGGGGAGACACAGTTCATGGGAGAAAGCACGTTTTTTGGGATTCAGGTCAACAGAGACACCGAGACCGTTGAGCTCGTGCGGTTTCATCGGCTGATATGACCGGCAGTGAGGCAAACGGAGAATGTCCAGAAGAAGTCCAAATGGCCGCACTGATTGTTCTGAGCCTTTCAGTAGTCATTCTCGGTACGCCTCGGGTGGTTCCGGCGCAGACCGAAAAGGTTACCGTCAGCACTACGGCTGAGGGCGAGACTATCCAAACGCCCTACATCAGCCAAGCCGAGTTTCAGAACATCTCTGTGGAAGGGGGAGCCGCTTCCGGAAAGTCCTCAAGTTCCCAAACCACATTCAGAGACATACTGGCCGTGTCGTCCCTGGACGAGGTGACTCGTCGTTTTGGTGAGCCCAAGTCGACTGAATATAATAGATTTCCGGAAGGAAGCTCCACGGACTACAAGGCGATTTTGACGTACAATGGAATGAAGCTATGGTATAGAAAAACAAGAGGAAAGGTAAGACTTCAGACGATGGTGATTACATCAGAAGATCGATTCCTGAGGGTTGGCGGAGTGAAACTCCGACCTGGGATGAGCGCCGACTCCCTCAGTGCCCTGATGCGGAAAGCAGTCGAAGACGATGACGATGGCGTTGCCACCGTGCGAGTAGCACCGCCGGGCAAAAGTGAAGATCCCCGCTCTATTTCGAACGGCGGACCCGTAATTGAAATAGAGGTGGATAAAAGAAGAAATACTTTAAAAAGGTAAGATTCAGTAGGGTTGTGTAAAATGGAAGAGCTGGAATCTTCGTTTATGAGAGGCTCAACCAGGCTCGTTTCCATACTGGTTGTCGTTGGCCTTGCTGGAGTCGGGGTCGTCCAGGCACAGACGGAAAAGGCTCTTCAAAAAGGGCAGACCCACCCAATCCCCTACATCAGTTACGCTGAGTTTCAAGCAACGTCTGTGGGCAGGGCCGTAAGTGGGAAGACCACCTCTGATAAGTCGTCCGGAGAAAAGGTGACCCTCGGTGATCTTGCTTTTGTCTCCTCGATCGATAAAGTAAAGCGTGTGTTTGGCGAGCCGGAAACGTTCACGCACGCCCCCCTTGGAGGGAGCATGCTAACTTACCTGACTTATAAAGGGTTGAGATTGGAGTATATAAAACCCAAAAAGGACAATCCGAAATCGAAGCACGAATTACGCGAATTAGAGCTTACGTCCTCGGAATGGTCGTTTACGGTGGATGGCAAGCAGTTGCGTATCGGCATGTCGGTTGACCAACTTAGTCCAGCGGTTCGTCAAACCCTGGATCGAGACTTCAGCAATTCCGTCGATGCCTTCGGTGCAATCGAAATCGCGGAGCCCGGCATGGCTGAGCAAGCGAAACGGGGCGGAGAGCTACGGCAGACGGGAAACGTGATCCAGATTGAGGTCAATGGAGGTACCGTCGACCGAATAGCATTCTACCGGAGGTCGTAAAAAGCGGTGTTGCCAGTTCGTGGACAAAAGTCCACTCGCTGTTGTCCGAATCATCGTGCTGTTCATCGGTGGCCTTCTCGGGCCAAGATCCGCCCCGGCTCGGGCCGGAGTTTTTTGTGCAGCGTTCAGTGGAGGTAGCTTTGCCTTTGCGGCACTGTTTGAATAGGCCTCGATACTGTCACAAAGAGAAAGAGACACAAGCAAAATTAAACATACCGGCTTCGGGGACGGGCGGCGCCCTGCCGCAGCTCGGTCAGCGAGAGGGGAGGAACGTAGACCCCCACGCGTTTGCGGCGCCACCAGTCGCCGGTGTCGGCCCGCTCGTCGGGCGTTGTGTAGCGGTATTGGTAGCGGAGCACACGAATTTTCTCGGGGGGAGTGTTGGGAAATGGGTTGTGTGCCAGGAGACCGATCGTGTCGTCGTCGCCCGCTAGCAGCGCCTCCAGGAAGGCCAAAAACCACCGCTGGCGGGCGGTCGGCCGGGGGCGCATGGCCGCGAACCAGAGCTGCCAGTCGAGTCGGAGGTGGTAGGGCGCCCACTGCGGGGGCCGTTCGTCCGTGCGTACGGGCTGTCCCTTGAATCGGTACGCCTGCCAGTCGTCCTCGTCGGGATCGGCCGCGTGGGTGCCCTCCACCACCAGCTGGTACCGGGTCTTCGTAATGGCCCCGAACGCGCCGTAGGTATTGACAAGGTGGAGGGAGTCGAACGAGGTGTTCATGACCTGCTGCTGGGAGAGCATGTTCTTCAGCGGCCGGATGCTCAGGGAGCCCACGACGCCGAGCACGAGGAGCGCGGCCCACGTCAGGTACGACGGCGTAGGGGCCGTTCCACCGACCTCCACCGGCAAAACCATCGCCAGGACGCCGTCACTGAACGTAG
>CAZTDC010000379.1:0-3520 GCA_964612165.1 uncultured Salinivenus sp. | reverse complement strand
AACCCGAAGCGGCTGAAAAAGGAGATTGGAAATGGGCTGCGGGCGCAGCTCCAGCTCGAAAGCATCGTGACGGGCAAGCTGTACGTGGAACTCACGTACGTGTCGGATCCGGACTCGGCCGTGCTTGCAAGTAGGAGTACGCAGCACCTCCAAATCCCGACCGAGCTCTCGCCGCTGGCCAAACTCGGGGAGGGCGCCTCCGGCCTCATGGCCAACCTGCGTCAGTTTGACGTGACGCGGATTAATGAGAACCTCGTGACCTTCCTCGTAAACGCCAACGAGAAGCTCGACCAGCTCGACGTCGACGAAATCAATCGGGAGACCCTCGCGACGATCGAGTCCGTCCAAAAGGTGATCGAGTCCGAAGACGTGCGCCGCGCCCTCCGGGACGTCCCCAAACTAACCCAGAAGCTCCGCACGACCATCGATGACGCCCATCGGATCGTGAACCGCGTGGACGAGGGCGTCGCCCCGACGGCCGAGGAGTTGAAGGCTACCTCGAAGGAGCTCCGCGCAACCCTGCAGCAAATGCGCAGCACGATGAAGAAGATGGATCAGACGCTCTCGACCGACTCCGGGGTCGGCTACCAAATGAACGAGGCCCTCACGAATCTGTCGAGAGCGTCCGAGGCCCTTCGGGTCCTCATTCGCTCGCTTGAGGAGCACCCGAGCATGTTTATCCGCGGAAAGGACGAACCCGTCCCGAGAAACGACGAACCGTGAAGCAGCAAAAGGGCCCGTTCTGTTCTCTGCTCTTTTTCCTCTGAAAGCGACGAGGAACGTTTGTCGTCCTGCACGTTCAACGTCGACCGTCGCTCAAACGAGGACTTCTTCTGGTCGTCTTTCCCTATGCGGTTCTGCGGTTCTCTCCTGGCGGTTCTCGGGCTGGCGCTTCTTATGCCGTCCGGTGTCCGGGCCCAACAGTCTCCCTCGGCAGAAGTCGAGCAGTCCCGCCAAACGGCCATCACCCAGGCCGTCGAGGCCGTGTCGCCGGCCGTGGTCACCGTGACCGTCGAGGAGACGCAGCGCGTGCGGGATCCCCGACTTGCGCCCTACGACGACGCCTACGTTCGGTATTTCCTCCGGCGGTCCCCCTACCGGGAGGAGCGGGTACAGGGCACCGGATCCGGGTTCGTCGTGTCGCCCGACGGGTACGTGGTGACGAACGAGCACGTCGTGGGTGAGGCCGACGCGATTGAAGTCCTGTTTCCCGATGGACACTCCCTGTCCGCCGAGCGCGTGGGTAGCGACGAGGCCACCGACCTGGCCGTCCTCAAGGTGGAGCCGAGTGAAGCGCTGCCCCACGTCGACTTCGACACGTCCTCGGCCCCCATCGTCGGCGAATGGGTCATCGCGTTCGGCAATCCGTTCGGCCTCTTCGAGGCGAGCCAGCCCTCGGTGAGCGTGGGGGTGGTAAGCGCAACCGGGCGCGACCTGCAGGCCGAGGAGGAGGGGCGCATCTACCGCGACATGATTCAGACCGACGCGGCCGTCAACCAGGGCAACTCCGGCGGGCCGCTCGTCAACGCAGCGGGCATGGTCGTCGGGGTCAACACCGCAATCTACAGCGAGTCCGGGGGGTCGATTGGAATCGGCTTTGCCGTTCCGGCCGAACGGGCCGCCCGCATCGTGTCGGAGCTCCAGGAGCAAGGGACCGTGGATCGCTCGTATTACACGGGGCTCGCCACCGTCTCCGTCACCGCCCGCATCGCCCGCGCCCTCGACCTGGAGCGGAATGAAGGCGTGCTGGTCCACGACGTCGACGGCCAGTCGCCCGCCGCCGAGTCCGGCATCCAGGTGTACGACGTCATTGTTGAGATCGAGGGCACTCCGATCAAGACGCGTGCGGACTACGTCGCCCGCATCTACGACTTTCGGCCCGACGATACGGTCCAGCTCCGCGTCATTCGGGACGGCGAACCGAAAACCCTTCAGTTGCAGATCGGGCGCCGGGACGACCAGTAGCGGACCGGCTTCCTCGTGACGAATGTCGCCCTTTGTCGCTATGAGTACCTGTTTTAGTGTGCGGACGGCCAGAAAGGCGCTCCGCCGCAGCGTCCTGGTTGGACTCGCTGGCCTCCTGTTGTTTACGGGATGCCTTCCGTACAGCTGTCGGCGGGAGCCGAATGAGGCCCTCTTCCCTTCCGATTCCCTCTCCCGGCGCGTGGCGCAGAACACCCCGGCGGACACCCTCCAACTGGCGTGGACGGCGACGGGGTCACAGGCCCACCCGCTCGCCTATCCGCGCACCGTTCGGTTCTTGGACGACGGCCGCCTCGCCGCAAGCGACGCGAAGCGGAATAGCCTCTTTTTCTTCGAATCCGACGGGACCTTTCAGCGCGAACTGGCCGACTCGGCGTTCGCGGTCCCGTACCTCATCGGCCGCCGACGCGCCGATCGGCAGTCCGCCAGCGACACACTGGTCGTCTTCAACGCCGAGCGCGACCGCGTCGACTTCGTGACGAGCGAGGGTCGGCACCCAGCCCGCACCGCGACGATCGAGCGCCCCGCGCCCGAGACGCTCGTTTATATGCTGGCCACCGACACGAGCCTCTACGCGAAGGTAGTGGGCCAAAACACGGGGGCCTCCCTCGCCCGGCTCGACGACACCGGTCAGGCCGCCGCCCGGATCGAACTCAATGGGGCCTACTGGCGCCACGCGGGCTTCCTCCGCGCCTGGGGCGACAGTCTGGTGAGCCTCTCCGGCTTCCGGCCCGTCGTGCACCGGCTTCCCTCCAACTTCTCGGCGCAGACCCAACCGGACAGCCTGTCGCTCGTGGGCTTTGATTCCCCCATGCTGGACCGGAGCTACGCCTACGCCCAGGACGACGTGGACAAGCCGCCCCTGCTGAGCGCGTCGGCCGCGCCGGTCGGGGACACGTTGTTTGTTCTCAACCTGCGTCCCGGCTGGGTCCAAATCGATGCTTACGACCGTAGCGGCCGCCTGCTGCGTCGCCTCGTAGAGCCCCACGACGCGAGCGACCGCAACTTCTATCCGGTCGACCTCGACGCGCGCCGCACCGACGCCGGCTATCGATTTGCCGTCGCTGTCCGCTCGCCCGAGCCCAAGATCGACCTCTTTCGGTGGTCCCCCTCCGATTGAGGGCGAGCAGATCCTCGACATGCACGAGCATCAGGGGCGGCGCACTCGCTGATTCCGACGACCGGGCACGTCTGACAAAAGGGGAAGAGGCCGGAGGCAAGAACAGCATCCTCCTGCCCCACCCTGCCTCCGATCCCCACGTCCGGGTGCTACTACCGGGTACTATTAGAAGTAGTAGCGGAGCCCAACGCCGCCGCCGATGTCGCCCTCCGTCCCGGGGATAAGCGAAAAGCGGGGCGTGGCCTGGAGGTAGAGCTCGAAGTGGTCGGCGAGTTCCATTTGGAGACCGACCGCTCCGCTAATCCCAATAACCGCCTCGTCTTCGAACGGTCCCCCGGTCCGGAATGTCCCGATAAACCCCCCCGGCCCAATGAACCACTCAAGCGGCTGCTCGATGTTTTCAGCGCGAATCGGCTC
>CAZTDC010000378.1:0-3525 GCA_964612165.1 uncultured Salinivenus sp. | reverse complement strand
TACTACAACACGCTCGCCGGCCAGCTCGAGACGCTCGACTCGCTGCAAACGGACACGCTGGCCGTGCCGGGTCGGTCCGTGAAAGACATCGCCTACAGCCCGGACACCGCTCGTGTTGCCGTCCTGTCGGAAATTTCGCCGGAGCAGCCGGTGCGTCGGCTCCACGTCATCGACCGCTCGACCGGAGCCGTGACGGCGGTCGCCGAGGGCGCCATCGAGCCCTCCCTTGCCTGGCATCCCAGCGGCGAGCAAATCGCGTTCAGCCGGCAGACGCGGGCCGCCCACGGCGCGATCGTCGACGATCTCTTCGTGGTGGGAAGCAATGGGGACGACGAGCGACGGCTTACGTACGGCCGCCGTACCTCGGCCCCCACGTTTGGGCCGGAAGGCGAACGACTCGCCTTCGTGGCCTCCGAGAACGGGACGGCGAACGTCCACCTGCTGGACTGGTCGACCAAGGGTACGACGCCGGTGACAGCCTACGAGGGCAACGTGCAGATTACGGGCCTGCAGTGGCACCCCACGCGCGACACGCTGGCCCTTGCCCGGGTCGAGACGGGACAGCGCACGCTCGTCCTCCACGATCTCGACGGCGACACCTCGACGGCCCTCACCGATCCGGCCACCGACGACCGGCGGCCCGTGTGGAGCCCGGACGGTACGCAGCTGGCCTATACGTCCCTCCGCGACGGCGTGCCCAATGCTTTCGTCTACGACGTGCAGACCGATGAGCACCGGCGCACAACCCACCTCGTTCGGGGCGCTACCGTCCACGACTGGGTCCCGGCCGACTCGGCCTTTTCACGGGCCGACGGTCCCGCCGCCAGTGAAGACGCCCCGAAGGAAGCTCTCGTCACCTCCACGACCCTCTCGAAAACCTCCGACGGTGCCTTCCGCATTCCGGCGACGCATGCCCCTCGATCGATTACCTCCTCGATTCCCGACCCCTACGCAGCCTGGACCACGACCCAGCCCCCACGCCTCATTCCCGAGAATCTGTCCCTGGCTCCCTCGTTGATTGAGGATCGCTCGGACTACAATTCCCTGTCCAATCTTACCCATCGATTCTCGCTGGCCCTTCCGTACTATGAACCGTCGACCGGTGACATCGGGCTCTCGGGCGTGACGTCCTGGACGGAGCCCCTCGGCAAACATGCCCTCAACGTGGTCGGCAGCCTGTCCCTCCGTGACCCGGGGGACGAGAGCGAGATCGTAGCCACCTACATCAACCGGCAACTGTACCCGACGCTCTCGTTCACCGCCTTCAGCGCGTCCTCCTCGGCGCGGATCTACGGGAACGACCTGCTGGTGGAAGATCGGACGGGGGGCGAGATAACGGCGCGCTGGCCCCTCGACTGGCGCGTGCGTCCGTACGTCTCCACCTCGGTGTCGACCCGGCTGCGCTACGCCGACCTCGCCCCCCTTGACCGCGGCGACTTTACCCCGGCCCTCGGTCCGCTCGCCCCGCCCCAAGACGGGCAGCAGGCCAGTCTCCGCCTCCAGTTTACGCGGCGCAAGACGCCCCCGTACCGTCATACGCTCGTGCATCCGCTGGACGGATGGGGGGTGCGGCTGCGAACCACCGGCGCGGCTGAGGTGCTGGGGGGCGACAGCTCCTTCCTGCGCGGCGACATCGCGGGGTACCGTCTCTTTCCAAGCATCGGAAAGCATCGATTGTACGTCTACGGTCGACTGCAGGCGCAAACCGGCTCGTCGTTCCCCCAAGACTACGTCGGCTTCTCGCGATACGACGAGATTGACGTTCCCCTTCCCGGCGCCGTGCCCCTTTCACTGGGCGACGCTGAGCGAGTCCGTGGCTACCGGTCGTACGTCCTCGGCAACCGAATGGCCTTTGGCAGCATCGAGTACCGGATGCCCCTTGTGCCGAGCCTCCAGACGCAAGTCCTCGGGCTCGTGGGGCTTGGCCACACCACGCTGTCGGCGTTCGTCGACGGGGGCACGGTGTGGACGGACCAGAAGGTCACCGACGGCGTGCGGCGGGCCGGCGCAGGCCTCGAACTCAAGAACGCCCTCCGCCTGTTCGGCTTTCGCATCGGGCACGCCCTCGGGGTCGCCCAACCCACGACAGCGATCGGGACGCGGGAGGACGTTCAGGTCTACTACCGCGTGCAGACGGCGCTACCCTTTTGATCCGTGGTCGAAGGACGGCCCGTTCCCCGTGTCACCGGTACAGCCCGTTTTCCTCGATGTAGGTGCGCACCCCCTCGGGCACGAGATACCGAATGGACCGGCCGGACCGGCATCGAGACCGAATTTCGGTGCCGGACACCTCCATGACGGGCGCCGCCACGAATCGTACGTGTCGGGCAAAGCGGGGCTCGGGCACCGTGTCGATGACGCCCGGGCGTTTGTAGACGACGAGAGGCACCCGCTCGGCGATCTCGTCGGGCCGGTGCCACTCGGCGAAGTGGTCAAGGCTGTCACTACCAATGACGAGTCCGAAGTCCGTGTCCGGATACTGCTCCTGAAGGGCCCGCACGGTCTCCACCGTGTAGGACACCCCTGCCCGTTCAATCTCGATGTCGCACAGCCGAAACCCCGAATTGTCCGAAACGGCTCGTTTGGTCATCTCCAGCCGGTGCTCAACGTCCGCCAGTTCGTCGGACGACTTGTGGGGCGGGGTTGCATTCGGAATCCACCAGACCTCGTCGAGCCCAAACTGGTCCCGGGCGACCTCGGCCACGATGAGGTGAGCGACGTGCGGGGGATTAAACGATCCCCCAAACAGACCGACGTCCATGGTAGCGATACGTAACGAAGTGCACGGAACTCGTCTCGCCCACAATCGAGCGCGGCCCTTGACATTCGTGAGAACAATGGACCTGCGTTCTCACGATGGGGTCGGGGGCTCTTGCCCTGCTAGTTTGCGCCCTCGGACGCTTCTTCTCGGGCGAGCGACTGGCGATCTTCTTCCCGCTCTCGAACGCGCTCGAGCTTGCGCTGGGCCTCATCGCGGAGCGAGTGCGCCTTGTCAAGCAGGGGACTGTCCGGAAAGAGCTGCGTGAGGCGATCATACTTTGCAATGGCCTCCTGGTATCGCTCTTGCTGTTTTTGGCGCACGCTCCGGTCGGCATACCGGATGTACGAGCGCAGCGCTCCAAGAAGGGCGTTATCGGCCCACGGCGTATCCGGATACTGGTCGAATGCTGCCTCATACGTCTGCGTCGCTGCCCGCCACATGTCCCGTTTCTCGTAGAGCGTGCCCGCATCGTACTTTTTGTGGGCGAGCTTCGCCCGGAGCTCATCAATCTTCTCCTGGGCTTTGGGGACGAGCTTATGATCCGGATAGCGCTCAATGAAGAGCTGGAAGAGCTCGATTGCCTTTCGGGTGTCTTTCTGCGTGAGTTGGTAGTCCGGAGACCGAGCATAGTAGGCTCGCGCTTGTTCGTACTCGGCTCGGGGAACCATCGTGTCGTTCCGGTACAACTGCGTAAACCGCTTAAACTCGTTGGCCGCCACGAGGTACTTTCCCTTCTTGCGCTGGGCCATGGCGAGCTGAAACTG
>CAZTDC010000377.1:0-3527 GCA_964612165.1 uncultured Salinivenus sp. | reverse complement strand
GCTCGTGCTTGATCCAGAGGCCGATGAGCAGGCACGCGGCGATGCCGACGGCCAGTCCCAGTACGTTGATCGTGGTGACGCCCGGACGACTCCGGAGCGTGCGATACGCGATTTTGAGGTAGTTGCGGAGCATGGTCGACCTCGTTGACTGTTGTTCGCTGTTTGTTGGTTGTGAGTGCGGGTTGCTGTTTTCTGGCTAGGGACGCCAGTTCGTGAACGATCAACAATCAACCAGCAACTACGCACCGGGGTGGGCGGCGTACTCCTGCTCGATGAAGTTCTCGCTCACGACCTTTCCGTCGAACAGGTGGATGGTGCGGGCGCTGTACTCGGCGTCGGCGGGCGAGTGGGTGACCATCACGATGGTGGTGCCCGCCTCGTTGAGCTCCGAGAGCAATTCCATCACCTGTGCGCCGTTGGTCGAGTCGAGGTTTCCCGTGGGCTCGTCGGCCAGGATCAGCTTGGGGTCGGCGACGACGGCCCGGGCCACGGCCACCCGTTGCTGCTGGCCCCCGGAGAGCTGCTGCGGGAAGTGGTCGCGCCGGTGCGCGATCTGCACGCGGTCGAGCGCCGCCTCCACGCGTTCCCTCCGCTCCGCCGAGGGCGTGTTGAGGTAGAGGAGCGGCAGCTCGACGTTTTCGTAGACCGTGAGCTCGTCGATCAGGTTAAAGCTCTGGAAGACGAACCCGATGTTGCCCTTGCGGAGCTGGGCGCGCTGGCGCTCGCTGCGGTCGCCGACCTCCTTTCCGTCGAATTCGTAGCGGCCCTCGGTCGGGGTGTCGAGCAGCCCGAGCAGGTTGAGCAGGGTGGACTTGCCGCAGCCGGACGGGCCCATGACGGACACAAACTCGCCGTCGTCGATCTCGACGTTGACGCCGTTCAGGGCCAGCGTCTCGACTTCGTCGGTGCGGTAGACCTTCTTGAGACCTTCTGTTTTGATCATGGCTTTTTGGGTGTTGGGGTGTGTGGTGTTGGGGTGTTTGGTGTTGGAGTGTTTGGGTGCGTGGTGTTCGGGTGTTGAGGGGTTTGGGTGTTGGAAGATGCGGATGCTGTGGTGCGGGGGGGCACGCAGGGTTTCGAGCTTTTACGCTTCATCGTCAGAGGAACGGGTCTCGATGAACTGCGGCGGGAAGATCCAATCTCCGGTCGGGTCTCCGCGGCCGTCATAGGACACGGTGGGTTCCTTTGCCTCGTCCGTCGAGCCCGGCAGGGTGCTGCGGACGTGCTTGAGGAGGCTGAGGATCATTCGCTGGGAGGTCTCGCTCTGCTCCTGAATGCGCTTGACTTGCTCCGAAGACCCATAGTCTTGATCGAGTGCGACGTACAGCAGGCTTTTGACTTCGGCGGCAGAGCTCTGCGCGTAGTCGAGAAATCGGATGAAGTCCTTCTTGTGATAGCGGGCGAAGCCTTCCGAAATGTTGGACATCGTGGACACTGCCGCTCCCGTAAGCTGGTCGCGGAGCCGGAAGTCCGTCGAGGCCTCTTCCGTCTGCACGAGTTGATACACTTCATTCGTCATCTCGCGCGCCTTTTGCCAGCACTTGAGATCCTCAAATCGCTCAATCTTTGCCACGATGACGATTGGGTTGGTTGAGGTTTCAGTTCACGCCGTCAATAAACACAACAACACCCAAACACCCGAACACTGTGTTATTCAAGGGAGAGTCGATCGGCGTCGCCGAAGGTGTCGTAGCTGCTGGTGATGACCTTGTCGCCCGGCGCCACCCCCTCCAGCACCTCAAAGTGGTTCGGATTCTGGCGGCCGAGGCGAATTTTCCGCCGGACCGCTGAGCTGCCGTCCTCGGTGAGCACGTAGGCCCAGTTGCCGCCGGTGCTCTGGTAAAAGCCGCCCCGGGCGAGGAGCGTGGCCTCCTGCGGCTGCCCGAGCTCCAGCTTCAGGCGCACCGTCTGGCCGCGGCGCAGGTCGGGGGGCGAACCACTCTGAAACGCGAGATCCACCTCGAAGCGTCCGTTTTCCACCTCCGGATACACGCGGTCGACGGTGAGCGTGCGCGTCGTATCCCCGAGCGCGTCGGTGGTCGCCGTCTGGCCGTGCTGCACGCGCTCGATGTAGAACTCGTCGATCTGGGCACGGAGCTCATAGCGACCCACCTCGTCGACCTGCCCGATCCGCGTGCCGGCCCCGATGATCTGCCCGAGCTCGGCGTTGAGCGAGGTGAGCTGACCGTCGGTCGGGGCCCGAATCGTGAGGCTCTCGACGGCCTCTTGCATGGTCGCGTACCGCTGATCCAGTCGCTGCCGCTGCTCGCGCTGCTGGTCGAGACGGGACCGGTACGTCAGGGAGTCCTGCCGGTAGGCCGACTGGGTGAGCTCGAGCCGCCGGCGCTGGTACTGGAGGTTGTCGCGGGTGTCCTGAAACTCTTCCTCGGCGATCAGGTCCTGCTCGTGGAGCCGTTTCTGGCGCTCAAACTGGCGCTCCACCCGTCGAAGCTCATTCCGGATCTGGGCGAGGTCCTGTTGCAGGCGGAGCCGCCGCTGCTCCATGTCCATCTGCATCTGCTGCATGCGGCTCCGCTGCTCGGCCAGCCGTGCCTCGGTGCGGGCAAGCTGCAAGCGAAGGTCGTTGTTGGAGAGTCGGAGGATGGGCTCGCCCTCCTCGACCATCGCCCCTTCTTCGAGGTACACCTCTTCCACCCGTCCCCCCTCCACGGCCCCGAGGTACACGGTCTGCTTGGGGATGGCCGTGCCCGTCACCGCAACGAACTCCTGGAAGTCGCCCCGCTCCACGGTCGAAACGGTTACCTTCTCGCGGTCCACATTGAGCACACGCCCGCCCGTCGCGGTCGTCCACACGCCGTAGCCCAGCGCGCCCACCAGCAGCGTCGCAACCACCCCGATGACGATGCGCTTGGGCGTGACGAGCGACGTCTCGATCTTGCGGTCGACCCCTTCTCCCGTCCCGCCCGAGGAGCGATTCGTTCCGCTCAGCAGCGGTGACTCGGACGTGGACGACTTGTCGGGAGATGTGCCGTTGGCGGACGTAGAATCTTGGGCCATCATGAGACAAGGCGAGTAAGATGGTGAAGGAAGGCAGCACACTGGATAACGTCGCCGCGTGTATTATCCCTGCAACGGACGTTCCACCACGACGCGCCCCCGCTCAGCGCCGATGCGGGCCGGTGCCGCCGGGATCAGTGTGCGAATCCGCACATTTGGATGTGCGCAAGCGCCCGCTGGGTTATTGGGGCGTGATGATGTGATGCCTGAGGGACCTGGACCTGACAGAGCGGGGACCAACTTCTCGATAAACGAGTGAGGCAGGAAAAAAGCGACCAGTCACGCTTCACGAATCCCCGTTCACTCGCGGCCCGCCTCCGCTCCACACACGAGCCCTCCGCACGCCAGCACCCGCGCCCCGCCCTCGACTGCCCTCCCCGTGCCCTCACCCCCCCTGAACCGCTGAACACGCCCTATGCCGCCCAAAACTGCCCAGTCTGCCGCCGCCGACGGTCAGGTCCTCGTCGTGGACGACAACCGCGACGTGCTCACAGCACTCCGCCTTTTGC
>CAZTDC010000376.1:0-3536 GCA_964612165.1 uncultured Salinivenus sp. | reverse complement strand
AAATCGTCGAACCGGTCATAGACCGAGGGATCAAACACGTTGGCCTGCCCCACAAACGACGAGGGCGGGCGGAAATACTCCTGATCGGACAGCCGGGATTCGATCGTGAGGTCTTGGTCTGGCATGATCGAAGAGTCAGATTGACAGGGGGATGGATGGATACTGCAGCTCCTGAACGAACCGGTCTACACGCCTGCAGAGATCGATCAACGGCCGCCGGAGATACTTCTCCGAACGATAACCGGCGACAACCGGAGTGGATGATCCGGAAGGGCTTTCATAGACATCCTCTCTGCAGCTGAGCGTGATCGGCTCCAGGGCCAGATACGTTACCGATTCCGACCGCAAATTTCAACTCCAGACCAGCACAGTGGATTTGTTAACTGTCAAGCAGCGACAAGCTCAGCGGCAAACTCAGCCTCGCACCAGCCGCGGACGGCATTGCAACAGTAGACCGCGTCGGCACGCCGAAGGTCATCAAGCGTGAGGACGCGTTCTTGAGCACGATCCTCTGCTTCAAGTACATAGTCGCGGTATACGCCGGCCAGCAACCCGCTCGTCAGCGGCGGCGTCCAGAGCGTGCCTCCGTCCCGCACGAACACATTGCTGTATGTGCCCTCGGTCACCTCGCCGTCCTGGTTGAGCAGAATCGCCTCATCGGCCCCCGCCTCGCGGGCCGCGGCGAGGGCGCGGTCGTAGACCCCGCGGTGGGTAGTCTTGTGGTAAAACAGCGGGTCTTCGGCATCGACCCGCTCCTCAGCGATGGTGAGTTGCCACGGGGTCGTCTTCTCGTCTGCGATCGGCGTCGTCTCAATGTCGATGCGCCCCCAGTGGTCGAGGGTGGCTCGCACCTTCAGTACGATGTCGAGATCGAGCGTGGAAAGGGCTGCGTCCACGTGTCGTCGAAAACGATCCTCATTGAAAGGGTAGTCAAAGTAGTCGGCCGAGCGTGCCAGGCGCTCCACATGCCGATCGAGCAGGGGAACCCGCACGCCGTCGAAGCGCATCGTTTCGATGAGGCGGGGAGCGTCGTCGTTGGCGTTCGTCTGAGGACTGGTGGCGGAGGGCGTCAGGAAGCGCGTTTTCAGGTTGCATTCCTCGTATTCGGACTGCGGATCTGAGTCCCACACGATCCCACTGCCCACGCCCATCCGGCCCTCCTCCCCATCGAGAACGGCTGTCCGAATGGCGACGTTGAAGACGGCGGTGTCCGGCCCCGCCATGCCGATGGCTCCGCAGTATACGCCTCGGGGCTCCGATTCAAGGTCACGGATGAGGCGCATGGCTCGCCGCTTCGGCGCCCCGGTCACGGACCCGCACGGGAAGAGCGCCCGGAGGACATCCGCCAGCCCTTGCCCTCTCTGAAGCCGCCCCTCAACGGTCGATGTCATCTGCGTGACCGTATCGTAGGGCTCAGTGGTGTAGAGCGCGGGCACGTCGACCGATCCGGGCCGGCAGCACACGGAGAGGTCGTTGCGCAGCAGATCCACAATCATAAGATTCTCGGCCCGATTTTTGGAGTCGGCGGCCAGTTCGTCTTGGAGGGCACGATCCTCCTTGAGGGTGCGCCCCCGCCGAATGGTCCCTTTCATCGGTCGGGTCTCTACCCGGTCCCCCTCCCGGCGAAAGAACAGCTCGGGCGAGCAGGAGAGGATCTGCCGTCCACCCAGGTTCAGGTAGGCGCCGTAGGGCACACGCTGTTGCCGACGCAGACGCCGATAGAGCACGCGCGGATCTCCGGGCGCCCGGAAACGAACGGGCGCGGTGTAGTTGATCTGGTAGACGTCCCCTGCCTGAATGTGACGCCGAATGCGCTGGAGGGCTTCGGTGTATGCCTCTTGGGAAACGTCGAGACGCACGTCCCTGACGGACGGGCCGGGATCAAGGTCAGACAGCCCGAGGTCCACGTCGGCGGGGGCCAGCATCTGCGGACGATCATAAACGCCCATCCATGCGACCGGGTCGTCGCCAGATGAGGGTGCCTCGAGATCGACAAACGGATACCCCGCCTCATACGATAGATACCCTGCCACATAGGCCCCCGCACGCGTCGCGTTCTCCATCGCATCGACGAGCGCGGGCACTTCCTCTGGTGTATCCGCGACAAGCACCCGTTCGGGAGCCGTGAAACATCGACTGATTCGATTGGACGGGTCGGGCCGGACCGTGTCGAGCAAAATGGTACCCGGACGCGAAAGAACCTGGGGATCAAGCACAGACGGGAGTCGACTTGCGCGAAGAGGGTGCGGAATCTCGTCTTATCTGAATAAGGTTGAGATTTTGGACCCAACGCACACCCTTCGTCGGAGTTGCCCTCTTGTACTTTATCTTTACAAAGACCTGTGTCCTGAGGATGAGTCCCCCTTCACCTCAACTCGCTTAATTGAGGCAGAGCGAGCATCGACGCTGCTCGTTCCCTTCTTCTAACGCCATGGATACCGATGCTTCGGCGTAGGGGGTAAGCACCACCACTTCGTGAGAGGACCCCGTGATCCGATCCGCGACGTGGCTATCGGGACCGTTCCAGCCTTCTGCTCGCCAGTCCTGCTTGCGGGCGTCTACGTCAACCTGTATCACGTCGACACGGACTCTCTCAAGAGCGATTTCCATCTGGGATGATTTTGCGTCTTTGAATGAATAGTACCGCACGCCGTGTACAAAGGCCACAACGATTCCTGACAAAACCAAGCACGGAGCGAACAAGAGAAAAACGGTGAACAGGCTCATAGAAACCAGAAGCGAAAGCAAAAAGAGTGTATTTCAGTGAGGCACCCGCTACATCAACAAACCACGTGCCTGTATCGCCACTTCCTTTCTACTCTTGCTAAGCACGTCAAATCCTCTCGCCCCGGGAGCCGACGATTCCATTTTTACCCGCCCCCGATGTTGCCCCTTGAAGCAACTGCCCCGCAGACGTGATCGCTCACGTCCACGTCCACTCAAGCTCGAGCGCAGCTTAGCGTCGGGCTAATCCCACAAACGGAGCGAGGAACCTGCACAACAAGAGAAAGCGGATTATCCTTCGCCTGCTAAACTACCTTCGCGGGCAATTTGTCTCGCTGTTTTCAGCGCTCCTTGACCTTCTTCTGTCTTGTTCCTATTCAACATTCCACTTCAAAGCTGATGGGGCATACGCAGCTCAACCGTCGAGCTCATCTTCCGGCTAATCGAAGCGTCCCAGCCGTCCGGCACTAGGTCTTGCACCGATATTTGCCCGTGTCGGGTGATGAACCCACCGAGAACGCCGGGCAGGAATCTCAGTCAAAGTGGGGCAACTTTAAACCGTCAGGACCTACGCACACTCTTACCAGCCCGTCATCCCGCACCGCGATCTTTTCAGGATCGGCAGCCAATTTCGAAGAGATTCCGGATCTGGTCTGGAATGACTGCTCGTTTTTGCGGACGTCCTAACCATTTTCCCGACAACCTCCCAAATCACATATTCCGCCGGTACTCCCCGCCGACTTCAAAGAGCGCCTTCGTGATCTGCCCGAGCGAGCAGTACTTCACGGCTTCCATGAGCACCTCAAACGTGT
>CAZTDC010000375.1:0-3541 GCA_964612165.1 uncultured Salinivenus sp. | reverse complement strand
GCCGAATGCGTTCGGTCGTCTCCTCGGGCAGCACGTTGGCCTCGCCGTACGTCTCGTCGGTCACGACAAGGTTCGTCGCGTCACAGAACGGAGCAGTCATTCCCCGGTCGCGCAGGGCGAGCGTCACCATCGGCACCGACAATTCCTCGCCAGTGGCCAGCACGGCGTCCCGAGCGGCGGGCGTGAATCCGGTCTCTTCCACCTTAACGAACACATCTCGGAGGGCTTGCAGGCGCTCATCGATCAGGTCGGCGTACATCGACTGACTCTTATCAGAAAGCACCTCTCGAGCCTGGGCCAGGTGCCGCTCTCGCAGGTCATCGACGAGGGTGTCTACGACCACCGACCGGTCGGAAAACTGCGTAACGAATGTCTCCATGCCCGCCGACAGCCGTCGAGTCGTCTTTCCCTGCGCGGACACAACAGCCAGGACGCGTCCCGCCTCCGCCGTGCGTTGAATCACGTCAATCACCGTCCGGAAGCGACCCGTCCTGCCAACGGACGTGCCCCCAAACTTAAAGACAACGCGCGGAGGCACCGCATCGAACGAAACGCTCGATTTCAGAGGACTCATTCCAAGGGCTTGCGTGATAACGAATGCTGAAACCGACCCCTGCAACTTGCTAATTCGAACAGGTGTTTCCGTGCCCCCGTCCTCCCATCTTCAAACACGTACTACTCGTCAGCCAGCGCGTCAGTAGTTCCGGACCTGAGACGAGGTCCGCGAACATCTTGTTCAGATCCAAATATCTTCGTCTAGGATCTCTAAATTACCATCACGTTCCTCCGCCCGAGTGACCAAAACTCTGCGGGGTCCCTCTTTCAGACATTGAGTCGGTTCGCACTCTCTTCCAACGTCGCTTGCCCGTTCCTCATGTCCCTTGCTCCATCATTCGTTGCCTTGTCACATCGGAACACCCTTGCCGTACTACTTGCTGTCGTTCTGGCACTCGGGCCGGTCCTGAACGCTAAGGCTCAGGATGCGCCCACCTCGGCGGACTCCTCTTTTCAATCCCTGGACCGCCGAGCTCGGGTCTACCTCGACTGCCAGTTCTGCGACGAGACCTATATTCGACGCAATGTATCCTTCGTCGACTACGTCCGGGATCGGAAGCAAGCCGACGTCCACATCTTGATTACAAATCAGCGGACCGGCGGAGGGGGCTTTTCCTTCCAGCTTCGCTTCATCGGACAAGGCCCGTTCGAGGGCACCACCTATGAGCTCGGCTACGAGGTCCCAACCACCTTCACCGACGACGAGAGGCGGCGGGGCCTCGCCCAACGGATTCAGGTCGGGCTTGGACCGTTTGCGGGTCGCACGCCGGTTGCGAGTCAGATTCGTCTCAACTACGAAGCGGATACGACGGAGCAGACCACTCAGTCGCCGAAGAACGATCCGTGGAACCGGTGGGTCTTCGAAATTGGGGGATCCGGTCGTTTCGGGATCGAGGAACAGTCCCAAAGCTACGACATCAATGGGGAGCTTGAGGCCAGTCGAGTGACCCGAGCATGGAAGTTCGAATTTGAGACCGAAACCGATTATGAGCTCGACGTTTTCCAGCCCAAAGGGCAGGAGGAAACCCGCAGCACCTCTCAAGACAATGGCTTCAACGCAGAGGCCATCAAGAGCCTCAGTCCGCATTGGGGCACCGGCGTCTTCCAGCGGACCTTTTCGCGCACTGCCACCAATAAGGATCTGGGGGTCCGGACACAGGCGGCTCTGGAGTACAATCTGTTCCCGTACCGGGTGTCTGATCGCAAATCGCTGACCTTCACCTACCGCGTTGGGCCCGAATATAACGACTATCGCCAAGTCACGATTTATGGGAAACAGACGGAGTATCTGGCGCAGCAGTCGCTTGAGGTTTCTCTTGACCTGGAGCAACCATGGGGATCGATTTTTACGAGCCTACGCGGATCGCACTACTTCAACGACCTGACAAAAAACCGGCTCCGGCTCAACAGCTTCCTGCAACTGCAGCTCGTGGAAGGGCTTTCGCTTCGGCTCTCCGTGCGGGCAGGCCTGATCCAGGATCAACTCTTTCTCCCGGCAGGCGATCTGCCGGAAGAAGAAATTTTGCTCCGACGGCGAGAGCTTGCGACAAACTACCAGCTTCGGGGGTCAATCGGGCTTTCCTATACCTTCGGATCCATCTATAACAACGTCGTGAACCCGCGGCTCTAACAGAGTTCGAAAGGCACCCCCCGTCTTTACGAAACCATAATGTGGGCAGGATGAGACCTCCTCCTTCCGAAACGCGCGAGGGCCCCCAAACAAGACGGGATCCTTTGCACGAGTATGAATTTTCCGGCCCTACACATCCGGGATGCCGTCAAATGTCTCCATCGGACGGTCCAAGACGACTGTAATCGCTCTGAACGAATCAAGCTCCTTACATCTCAGACCGCTTGGTCAAGTCTTGTTTTTGCCCTGACGCCGAATTTTGTAGATTAGAGAATACGCTCCCTTCCGCCATCAACCGCCGCCCCCTATGTCTTCATCTGACGATGCCCGCCTCATCGACGGTCGCGAGATCGCTCAAAGCATTCGCGACGAAGTGAAGGCCGAAATTGACGAGTGGACCGACGATCATCGTCCCCCCTTCCTTTCGGCCGTGCTGGTGGGCGACAACCCCGCCTCGAAGGCCTACGTCCGCGGCAAAGAGCAGGACGCCGCCGAGGTGGGCATCGAGACCAACACACACCACTACGACGCCGACCTGCCGGAAGCCGAGCTTCTCGATACCGTTCGGGAGCTGAACAACGATCCGTCGGTGGACGGCATCCTCGTGCAACTGCCCCTCCCCGACCACATCGACGACCGCGGCGTCATCGACGCCATCGACCCGCAGAAAGACGTGGACGGCTTTCACCCGGCCAACCTAGGCCGTCTCATGCGGGGCAATCCGTCGTTCATCCCCGCCACCCCCTACGGCATCGTGACGATGCTGGATCGCTGCGACATCGATCCGACGGGGATGGACACTGTCATCGTGGGCCGCTCGAACATCGTGGGCAAGCCGCTGGCCAACCTGCTCATGCAACGCGACCGGAACGCGACGGTCACCGTCTGCCACAGCCGCACCCAGGACCTGGCCGCCCACACCCGCCGGGCCGACCTGCTGGTGGCGGCCGTGGGCCAGGCCGAGATGATCGACGCGGACATGGTCAAGGACGGCGCCGTGGTCATCGACGTGGGCATCAATCGTGTGGACGACGACTCCAAGGAGCGCGGCTACCGGCTCGTCGGAGACGTGGACTTCGACGCCGTGCGTCCCAAAGCCTCGTGGATCACACCGGTCCCGGGCGGCGTGGGCCTCATGACACGGGCCATGCTTCTGAAGAACACGATGACGGCCGCCCGCCTCCACGCCCCTGCATAGCAAAGTCCTCCCGAACGCGTGCCCATTCTTATGGCTGACGGTTCATCAGCTCCTCCTCAGTCCATCGCTCGGTCGTCCCAACAGGGCCAGACGGTCCCTCCCGACTCGACAGCGGTGGGTGAAGGGGTCAACCAGATCAGTAATGCGTTTGGGGAAGC
>CAZTDC010000374.1:0-3574 GCA_964612165.1 uncultured Salinivenus sp. | reverse complement strand
AGGTGATGGGCTTTTCGTGGGACGAGATCCACGAGGAGGCGGAGATTCTGGAGCATCACATTTCTGAGCGCTTCGAATCGCGCATCGAGGAGATGCTGGGCAACCCGACGCGCGATCCGCACGGTCATCCCATCCCCGACCGCGACGGCACCGTCGACGAGTTGCCCACCCGCTCCCTCGCCGATCTGACGGAGGATGACGCGGCGGCGATCGACCACATCGCCGACGAGGACGGGGAATTGCTCGACCTGCTGGAGCAGCGCGGCCTCCTGCCGGGGGCGACGGTGGAGGTTGTCGAGACGCGCCCGCTCGACGGGCTGCTCGTGGTGGCCGTCGATGGCGACGAGCAGCTCATCGGGCAGCCCGTGGCGCAGAAGGTGGTCGTGGACAGTTGAATAAAGTGCCGAACGTGAACCGGTTCGGCCTCGAAGTCCGCTTCCTGTCGAACCCGCTCGATTGAGGCCTTCCGCTTCAATGAAGGAAGTTTGGGAAGAGTGAAGAGCGTGAAATCAGATGCTCAGTCGAGGAGCGTGGGCGCGTCGCGGTACTGATCGGCGATGGCCCGGGCCTCCGCGGCCAGTCGCTTGCGCAGCGACCGCGGTTTCAGGACGCGGACGTGATGCCCCCAGCTCAGCAGCCACGGAAGCACTTCGAGCTCGTGGTCGACCTTGAGCGTAAGCAACAGGCGCCCGTCGCTCGTGAACTCTCGATCGGCCACCTCCATCGATGGCGCCACCTGCACGGAGGGCGTCACCTCGCTTGCAAAGAGGATTCGAACCTTCTGGGTCGGGGGCGTCTCGGGACCGTCGGGGGGCGTGCGGTAGCTCTCCGGGCGGTCGAAGGTATCTTCGGTGAGGTCGAGGGCCTCCACCTCCTGCAACCGCACGTGGACCACCCGGTCGCGGTCCGGGCGGTAGCCCACGACGTACCACGTGCCGCCTTTTTGTAGAAGGCCGTACGGGTTGAGTGCACGGGTCTCCGTCCCCGGTCCGCCCATGGTGACTTCCAGGGTGCGTTCCTCGACGAGGGCCTGCCGTACGCGCTGGAGGAGTCCGTCCTCGGTGGGCGTGCCGAACGCACTGGGGGGCACGAGGTGCACACTCCCCTGCAGGGCGAAGGCCCGCTCGCGCGCCTCCGAGGGCAGGATGGTCTCGAGCTTTCGCTGGGCGGAGCGCGCTGTAGCCCGGTACCGCCCGTCGAAGTTTTGGGCGGCGTAGGCACTGCCCAGGACGAGCATGATGGCCTCGTCGGTCGTAAGCGTCACGGGCTCCAACAGGTAGTCTTCGGGGACGCGGTAGCCCTTGCCCGGCACGCCCTGTAGCGGCACACCGGCCTCGACGAGAGCCTGTACGTCGCGGTACACCGTGCGCTCGCTCACCCCCAGCGTATGGGCGAGATCCGTCGCGCGCTTCCACGTGTCCGGCTCGAGCTGGAGGAGAAGGGCGGGCCAGCGCTCGGAAGGGGTCATGGACATTGGGGGGCAACGAGGGCAGCGTGCGGATGGGCCAACGTAACTGAAACGTCTTAGACTTTCAGCCCCGACGAGCAGACAGTTGGGAGCCTCCTTCTTCGGGGCCGATTCTCCTCGTTCTGGGGACAAATGGACGCGGATCCCACTGGCCCGACCCGAAGGACTACCCTCTTCATCTCCGGTCCCGGGATTGATAATGAGAAGGAAATACAACCCCTTTGAAGAGAAGTGTTCAGTTCCTATCTTGCGGTTACCCCCAGGTCCGCGTCTATTGTCACCGTTCCTCCCCTCCATGCTGATTACGGTTACGTCCGCTGGATGGCGGCTTCAGGGCTCCGAGGACGACCTTGAGCGAACCCGTGCGCTCAGCCCCCAGAGCCACCTCGAACTCAACTGGTTTGAGGGCCCGTCGGGGGAGACCCTGACCGAGGTATGGGTTAGCCTCTACCTGACCGAGGATGAGCCCCTCCGTAAGCTGGTGATGTACCGCATGGATGCGCAGGACCTCGAATGGCAGTTTGCGTTCGACGCCCTCTACGACCCCTTGACGATTGCGCTGACCTGGAACCAGATCGACGAGCAAACGGGGGAGGTCACGCTCCTCAACCGCGGGGTGCCGCGCAATCTCCTCGATGAGATGGGCGCCGAGTCGGCGGCGTAGTCTGTGGGTCTTCTCTTTCGCCGTCCGGATGTCATGAAGGGGACCCACTCGCTCCGACCGGCTCACAGCCCCATTTCCTCGCTGACTTCATCCATTCCGACCTCAAATTTCGTGGCTCCGCCCTGCGAAGGGTGGCGCACGTAGGTCGGGTCGGCGCCGGCCTCCTCGAGTGCGCGCTCGGCCTTGCGCCCGACGCCGACGATGCGGGTCGGGTCGAGCGTGTCGAGCAGGTCGCTGAGGAGCGGCTGCCACTCCCGAACCTCCGTCCGGCGCGGCGTGCGAATGCTGAGCGGCTCGCCCGGGTCGTGCGGATGGAGGGGCAGGCTGTTCCAGACAAAAAAGTGGGGAAAGTAGGGCTGGAGCACGCGCCAGAAGATCGACGCGCTGTACTCAGTGTGCGGTTCGTCATCTGTGCTTGTTCGCTGACCGTCAATGGGGAACTCGGGATCGGTGAGCTGGGCCTCGCTCGTGATGGGCACGCCCGAAAAGCGGCAGCCCCAGGGGCCGGGCGCCTCCAGCAGGAGGAAGAGGGGCGGCGGGCCGTCGTAGGCCGACAGGTAGGCGCGAAGATTCTCGCGGCGAATCGACGGGGCGTCGGGAACGTCGAGGTCGTCGTCCCGGTCGTGGTACGGGTTGAAGACCTCCTCGGTGGTCGCGGCCGGGAAGACGTGGGTTTCGAACAGGTCCCAGACGTCGGTGAGCATCGGCGGGGAGAGAACGGGCGCGTGGGAGGATGTGAAAGAGGGGGGCAGGGAAGCGGCGATTACTGATCGAGAGGAGCTCTTTCCGCCGGGTTCGAGTCGCCCCAGAGTGGTGCGTCTTCCTGGTCACCGTCACCCTGTTCCGTTCCGCGTGGGGTCAGGCGGAGGCGTCAGTGGTTTGCTTCTCGCCCATGCGGGGGAAGGCGAAGTCAGCGTAGCCCATCTCGGCGGTTCCGAACCAGCGGTAGGCGTCTTCACGGGCGTCCTTGTACGCCTCGTAGATTTTGCGATATTGCTTGTTGCTCTTCGCGTTGTCCTCCAGAAGCTGCTGGGTCGCCTCCTGAGCGCGGGTCATCACCTCGTCGGGAAAGCGGCGGAGGGTGGTGCCCTCGTCCAGGAGGCGATCGAGCGCCGCCGGGTTCTTGTGGTCGTACTGCGCCAGCATGTGGAGGTCCGCTTCGGCCGCTGCGGTTTTGAGGGCCTCCTGGTACTGCGTGGGCAGCCGGTCGTAGGCGTCGCGGTTCACGTAAAACGTGAGGGCGGGTCCGGGCTCCCACCAGCCGGGGTAGTAATAATAGTCTGCGACCTCGTGGAAGCCCAGCTTCTCGTCGTCGTAGGGGCCGACCCACTCGGCGGCGTCGATGGCCCCGCGCTCCAGGGAAGGGTATATCTCCCCGCTTGGCAGCACCTGCGTGTTGACGCCCATCTCGCTCATTACGCTGCCCCCGAGGCCCGGAATCC
>CAZTDC010000373.1:0-3574 GCA_964612165.1 uncultured Salinivenus sp. | reverse complement strand
ACGGCCACATGGCCCTCAACCATGCGCGTCTACCAATTCCGCCACTCGGGCAGGTCAAATGTGGGGTGTGGAATTCGGAGTGTGGAATGATGTTTCGGAGTCGGACCCGTTTCCCCACCTCCGCCCCGTCCATTCCACAGTCCAAACTCAAATAGTGACCCCGGATGGATTCGAACCATCGACTCACGGATTAAAAGTCCGTTGCTCTGCCAGGCTGAGCTACGGGGCCAAATTGGGGATTTAGGCAACTCTATGTATGCCGCCATTCCGCATCTGTTCGGCGCGAGGCGGGGGACGGGCCTTGAAGTGTCTGTGAGTACAGCCGTTCAGGCACCGGCTCCCAGAGCGTCTCCGTAGGGGGCAACACTTTGCACGTTTGGCCGCCAGCAGTCATGGTGCTTTGCTTGTTTAGCTTCCCCCTGTGAGACGGTCCCGAAGAGGAGATTTTCAGGACCGAACATTCTCCAATCTCCGTTCCGAAGCTCTCCACTCTGGCATCGCATAACTGGCTTTATGACACGCCAACAGGTGGGGCTTGGCCTCCCATACGTGGTTCCTCGCCATAGCAAGAGCTAGATCGGGACGCTTTTCCTCAGAGGAGGAAATGGGTCAGTTCTCTTCCCGCCAGCGCTGGGCCTCGTCGGGGCGGTTCCAGGCTTCATAGAGCTCCACGAGTCGCTGTCGCGTTGATTCAATTTCGGACTCATCCGCTCCTTGCGTTTTCTGCACATCGAAGGCCCCAAGCAAGAGCTCTTCGGCTTCTTGGTAGCGCCTTTGCTGCGTGCGGACCTCCCCTAGGCGGCTTTTGACCATGACGATACGCCGGTCGGTGCTGTCGAGTCTGGCTCCGTAGGCCTCCAATGCGGCTTGTGCGTGCCGGCCAGCCGCTTTCAGGTCCTCTAAATTTAGGTACATTTCCACCAGCACACCATGCATCGTAGCCGTGTGGGGATGCGTAGGGCCGAGCTTCTCAGCGAACAAGTCCCGGGCCTCCTCAAGCAGTTCACTGGCTTCTTCGTACCGCCCCTGTTCACGGAGGACGTTTGCACGGGCGAAGGCAGCAAATCCGATTCGATGATCGGAGGGTGGGAAGAGCTTTCGGTGCAACTCAAGGGCGCGTGCACTCAGGCGATCGGCCTCTCGAAGTCGTCCGTGATCGCGAAGGAAGCGGCTCAAGTCAGTAAGCGCCCGGGCAACAGCGCTTGACTCTTCTCCGTAGAGTGTTTTGGCGAGGCGCAGGGTCCGACGATACATCGTTTCCTGGAGGTCATACTTCTCCATCCGTCCGTAGAGGATGGCCAGGTTGTTGACCACCTCCTCCTCTAACAGCTTTTGCTCAGACGCGTCTAACTTCTCGGAGAGGGTGAGCGCTCGTTGCAGCTTTTCTTCTGCTAGGCGGTACCGCTCCTCTGAGTCGTAGTCGGCTCCTTCCACGTCGAGACGGCCCTGTTCACGGTACACATTGCCGAGCGTGAGGAGGGTTCGCGTCAGCTCAATCGTGTCCATCTCGGCGCGTCGTTCATGTAGATCGAGGGCCCGGTGGAGCAAGGTGTCGGCGCGGCCGAGCCGATTCAGCTCCATCAAGACTTTCCCGTACCGTGTTAGGAGGAAGGAGTGGCTTTCCGGGTCGGGTTCGGCTTCTTCAAGCTGCGGGACGACCGTTTGAAAGAGGCTATCCGCTTTTTCCACGTTTCCATTGTCGAACAGAGCTGTGCCAAAGGTGCCGGCCGCCTTCAGGGTTTGGGGATGATCCGGGCCCAAGACATGTACGCTCGTCTCGTAGGCTTTTCGGCTTTGTTCAGCGGCGGCCTCGTACCGGTCCAGCAGATTGTACATGTCGGCCATGGTCAGGCGAACCTCGATGGTTACCTCCGGCTGGTCTTGCACGGTCCCGGCTTCAATCTCGGCCTCCGCCTCGTCGAGGACCTCCCGCATGGTGAGTTCCTCCCCGCCGGTTGCCGCCGGGGCCGCCCGCCCGATCATGTCCACCAAAAACGTCTGGACCGCCTCCGCCCGCTCGGCATTCTGTTGCGCCCGGTCCCGCTCTGTAGAGGCCACCTGCGCCTGCCAGATCGCCACGCCTAAACCGAGAATCAAGGCCAGCACCGCCCCCAGTCCGCTCAGCACCGCCGCCCGGTTCCGCTCCACGAACCGGCGCAGCCGGTACCCCGTCGTCGCCGGCCGCGCCTCTACCGGCAGGCCCTCCAGGTGCCGCCCGATGTCCTGTCCCAGGTCTCCCACCGACCCGTAGCGCCGGTCCGGCTCCTTCCGCAGGGCCTTCCCCACGATCACGTCCAGGTCTCCCTCCAGCCTCTTCTGGAGCGTCTCCGGCGAGTGGTCCGTCGCATCGGTGACGTGCGTGTGTCCTTTCTCGACCACCAGGTCGCTGGGCGCGGTCGGCTTCTCTTCGGAGATGATCTGGGCCGCCTCTACCATGGGGCGCCCCTTCACGTCGTAGGGCAGGGACCCGCTCAGAAGCTCGCACAAAAGCGCTCCCAGGGCGTACACGTCGGTCGCCGTCGTCACGGCCTTTCCCTCCACCTGCTCCGGCGCCGCGTAGGCGGGGGTCATCGGGCTCCCCTCGCCGGTCTCGGTCCGGACCACGTCCGTCTCGGCTCCCTCCAGGGCCTTCGCAATCCCAAAGTCCAAGAGCTTGACCTGCGGCCCGCTTCCCCTCGCACCGGCTCCCGTCGAGGACCCGGCCGGCGCCCCGTCCCCAGCGGTCGTCGTCCCCGGCTCGGTGACCAGCACGTTGGAGGGCTTCAGGTCCCGGTGAACGATCAAATTGCGGTGAGCAAACTGCACCGCCTCGCAGACCTGCCGAAAGAGCCGCAAGCGGGTCTCGATGCCCAGCTCGTTGCGGTAGCAGTATTCGTCGATGGGAACGCCCTCGACGTACTCCATCGCGAAGTAGGGACGCCCGTCGTCGGTCAGGCCCCCGTCCAGCAGATGGGCAATGTTTGGGTGCTTCAGTTCGGCCAGGATCTGCCGCTCGCTGAGGAAGCGCTGCTGGGCCTCTTCCCCGAGGTCGTGGCGGATCAGCTTCAGGGCGGCGCGCTGCTGGAACTGCCCGTCGGCCCGCTCGGCGAGGTAGACGGTCCCCATGCCGCCCCGCCCGAGCTTCTGTTTCAGGCGCCACGGGCCGACGCGCTCGGGATAGCTCCCTGCGCGGCCGAGTTCTTCTGTTGAACGGGAGGCTCCGGACTGAGGAGGGGTCGTGCCGACTGGCGCCTCTTGTGTGAGGGTCCGCTCCGGGGCCCCGCGATCCTCGGGACTCGCCTTCCCGGGACGCGCCTCCTCGCGCCCGTCGTCGGGACTGCCCCCCGATTCAGTTTCTACGTCTGGATCAGTCGCCGTATCGGACAGGCGACTGGCGGGATCTCGGCCTGTTGCGTCCTCCTTCTCTGTGCTCTCAGAATCTACGACGTCCGGCGAAGAGTCCGGCCCTGACGAGACCTCCTCGACCGAAGAAGGCTCCGACGAATCGCCCAGAGACAGGTTTTCGCGGAAGTCCGTTTCCTCCTCGGGAAAAGGGAGCCAGTCGTAGCCCGGCATCGGCTCGGTCGAGGCCGCT
>CAZTDC010000372.1:0-3588 GCA_964612165.1 uncultured Salinivenus sp. | reverse complement strand
GCATCCTCGTGCTGGTCGTACTGGACGTAGACCCGCCCAAATATGCCGGGCTTAATCCTGCGGGAGGGATCCCGGCTCCACCGTCACCCGGAACGTGCCGGTGGAGGCGTCGACCACCGGACTGATGAGGATCACGCGTCCCGTGAACGTCGGTCCGGGGAGCGCGTCGAACTGGACCGTCGCGGGCTGGCCCAGCTCCAGCTTGGCGAGTTCGCGCTCCGGGACGTGGAGCACGGTGCGCAACGGATCGGGGTTCGTGATCTCGAAGGCCGGATCGTTCATTCGGATCATATTGCCGGCCTTGACGTGCCGGACGGACACCTGCCGGCGATGGGCGCACGGATGGTGGCGTAGGCCAATTGCAACCGGGCGAGGTTGGGGGCTACTGTCTGTCCGTCGTACTCCGACTTGGCCTGCTCAAACGTCTCCTGGCTCACAAGCTGCTTGTCGTGCATCGTCTGCATCCGCTCGAATGTCGTCTTCAGCGTCTGCAGGGTCACCTCGGCCCGGCGCACTTCGAGAGCTAGGCACTCGTCCTCGAGCTGAGCGAGGGCCTGATTGGCACGGACGTACCGCCCTTTCTCGACGAGGATCGTTTTCACGACGCCGTCTACCCGGGCAACGACGGAGGCTTCCTTTTCGGCTTCCAGCGAGGCGGTACCGGTCAGCCGGGCAGTGCCGTCCCGCGCTCGATGGGAGTCACCCCGACGGGAGGCGCGGACGCAGCCTCTTCTTCTGGCGTGGACTTGGCCTCTGTGCTACAGCCGGTTCCGAGAAGGAGAGGAAGGAGGACGAACGTGCCCGCCACGAACGCAAAGTGGAGAAATCGAGAGAACGTGGAGGCCCGGGTAGCGAAGACGGAGGGACAAGGTCGCCCAGCACCTGCGACTGCCGTGGAGACGCGGTATGTACGCAAAAGGTTGCAGGGAGGCCCTCATCTTCTGGCGCATTGCACGAGCCCGTGGTGCTCCCTGAGCCTCGGAGGGTCGGTTATTCACCGTAACCGCGATTTACTGCGGGGCTTGAACCGTAATTTCTGGCCCCTGGTGAATCACGTACTGACCGTTCTCTAGGATGTAGAAGCGAGGGCGCAGAGTACCAGTCGTATCCGGGACGTGGACGGAGTCGGTGAGGACGGTCGGTCCAGAGACGCGTCGCTCGGTTCTTGGGTCCCAGAAGTCGTACTGGGCGATCGAGGCGTCCGGGGGGAAGATTTGCTGGAATGACACCGCGAGCGCATCGCCAGACACGACCTCCTGAGGAAAAGGTTTTGACAGGTAGGCGGCAATTTTCGCGAACACCTGGGTGGCCCGAATGGTGTTCTGTCGCTGCAAGACGCACACTCCCAGATGCGTGGCGTAGGGATCGAGGAGGTTCTTGCGGTGAGGGGGACTGTTCAGCCACTTCTCAACCATGAGCTCAGCAAGAGCGGTCGGTTCCCGTTGAATTTGGGTCTGGCCATATAGATTTTCACTCACCCCCCCAACGAGCCGACGATGGACCTGCATTACCCGGTCTTGCGGGAGCTCACCGTCTGGATTTTCGTGTTCGAGGAAGTCTTGACGGAACATGTCCCCGTTATGGGCACAGGCCACCGCCCTGAGGGTCTCCTCCTTTGTGACAGTGGACAGTCCGCGCTCGCGGCGTATCTCGTTCGTCTCGCGAAACACGTGTTGGCTGACGACCCGCAGGGTGTCGAAGGCGTTCCTTGAGGACGCTCCGATTGATTGGAGAGCAGTAGACCTGAGCGAGGCCGGCGGATGATCGTTGGGTACGAAACCGGGCGCGGAGTCCGAAACGTGAGAAGTCCCGCCCCCGAGCATCATCGGCATCAGAATTCCAATGAACAGAATGACGGCCCTCTGGATCGACGACCAGCGAATGTCGGACAGCCAAGAATCGACCATCGGAGTGTGGGCTTCGAGCACCGAGTTTGCGCAGAGAACTGTGCCCATTCATGGAAACATCAAGGGTTCCCAGAGATCCCCCCAAAAGGGGAGCGTTGACTGTGAAGAAGTCGGTTGATGTCGTCCAACGGGAACGGACGGGACAGATTTCTGTGTTACGACGCGTATTCTACTTTGCCGATTACGCTCAAACATAATGGGAGAAATTCTTCGCGATCGCATCAAACAAACCGTTCCCTTCGAGGATCGGGCACAGGAGGCGATGCTGAACCTCTTCGTCGCCTCTGCCCATGTGCGACGACGCGTGGAGGCCGCCTGTGCCGAGTTCGATCTCCAGTTTAGTCATCACAACGTGTTGCGGATTTTGCGTGGGGTACATCCGGAGGGGCATCCCCGCTGTGAAATCAGCGAACGCATGCTGGACCCGTCCCCCGATGTCACGCGCCTGATTGACAAGCTCGTTGAGCGGGACCTCGTCGAGCGAAGCCGTAGCGAAGAAGACCGTCGCATGATGATTCACACGATCACGGACAAAGGGATTGCTTTGCTCGACGAACTGGATCCCAAGATTCGGGAGGTGCAAGACTGGTTCGACGAGCGGGTTTCCGACCGGGACCTTGGGCACCTCTCCCGCATTTGCGAGGGCATCTACGGGGGATACGGCGACGCGTAAGTTCCACTTTTTCGTGAAAGTATGTGTTATAACAGATAATGTAGCAACAAAAGTGACTGCTGCGCGTCCGACAACTGATGAACACGGGACATTCCGGTTCACCTACAATCTCATCCACAACAATCCCCGCAACCTATGAGTGACCTGAATAGCCGCGACCAAGAACTTAACGACATGATTCTCCACGGCAAAATTCTGGAGGCCTTTGACAAATTTTACGCCGACGACATCGTCATGGAGGAGGAAGGAGAAGAGCGCGTCGGGAAAGAGGCAAATCGAGAGTACGAGGAGCAGTTCGTGAACTCCCTTGAGGAATTCCACGCCGCTGAAATTCTCTCGCGAGGCGTCGACGAAGAAAACAACGTTACCCTCTCCGAATGGCACAACGACATGACGCTGGAAGGAGTGGGACGCGTTCAGCAGAAGCAGGTCGCGGTCCGGACCTGGAATGACGACGGGCAGATTACCCACGAGAAGTTCTACAAGCTTGGGTAAGCTTGTACTTTCGGCGCGGGGAGGCGGGCATGCCTCCCTCGCTCCGTATTCTGATTTGCTTTACCAATTCCTAAACGTTCATGCGTTCGTACGTACCACTGATTGCCCGTGTCCTGCTGGGGGCCATTTTCTTGATGTCCGGCATTAGCAAGATCACAGGCTTCGAAGGCACGCAGGAGCACATGGCCGCGCACGGCATTCCGCTCACGGCCGTCGCGCTTGTCGGGGCCATCGTCTTTGAGATCGTCGGCGGCCTGTCCGTCATCCTGGGCCTATGGGCCCGAGCGGGTGCCGTCGCCCTCGTTCTTTTTCTGATTCCGGCGACGCTGATCTTCCACACCGACTTCGGCGACCAGACCCAGATGATTATGTTTCTCAAGAACCTGTCGATCATGGGTGGGCTCCTGCTCGTGACGGCGTACGGAAGCGGGGACTACAGCGTCCGCTCACTTGAGAAGGCCGAAGAGTTGTCTCACGCCTAACACCGATCGCCCATGGTACAACAAAAATCGG
>CAZTDC010000371.1:0-3591 GCA_964612165.1 uncultured Salinivenus sp. | reverse complement strand
TGCAACTTTCGGAAGACGAACAGCATTGTAGAACCATTGTAAAGGCTTTTGACGATCGAAGTTGATACTCAATCAGCTTCTCACCGAGGCTCTGCCTTGCGACCCAGTTGAATCGTTCGGCTGGATCGGTCAAAATCCCGTCCGCGAGGCCGTGACCTTGCATAAACTGTACTGACGCCCTTGCAGGTCGGTCAGGTTTCCGTCTTCGATACGGATCCTAACCGAGTGAGGGAGAAGCAGTTGGGGATTCTTGTGCAGGTCCACAGCAATGATCGCGGGTTTCTTCTTTAGCATGTAAAATCTAAAGAGGTACCCAACAGAACACAATGATTACGAAGGAAGAGACACAGGAACTCGCTGAAAAATATGGAAACGGTCCGGACGACACGGGCTCACCAGAGGTTCAGATTGCCATATTTACGAAGCGCATTGAGCGCCTTACTGAGCATTTAGATGACCATCCCAACGACAATTCCACGCGTCATGGGTTGCTGAACCTGGTCGGAAAGCGTCGCTCGCTCCTTGATTATCTCAAGGAGAACGAGATTGAACGTTACCGACAAATCATCGATGAGCTTGACCTCCGGAAGTAGATAGGTCCTGAACGGTGCCTCGAATGCTCTCGGGGGGCCATTTTATATAGATAGATCCCTTTTGGGAGCACTTGTCTGAACCTCTCTTGCTCTCAGACGGCTCGTCGATAGAAAAGACTTTTTCGCCACTTGTTGATTGAAGACGATTGATTGAGATTTATGAAGCCGCAACCAACGATCGAGGAAATCGAATTCGCACCTGAACGCACGCTGTCGCTTGAAACGGGCCGCATCGCCAAGCAGGCCAATGGCTCAGTGGTCGTCCGGTTGGGCGACACGATGGTTTTGTCGACCGCAACCCTCAGCGACGGTGTTAACAACACAAACTTCTTTCCGCTCACCGTAGACTACCGGGAGAAGTTTGCCGCTGGAGGGAAGGTTCCCGGTGGGTTTATTAAGCGGGAAGGCCGTCCCACTGATAAGGAAACGCTGACCTCGCGCCTGATTGATCGGGCCGTGCGACCGCTGTTCCCGGACGGATTCTACCATGACCTTCACCTGGTCAATTTCGTTATCTCGGCCGGGCGCGACTACGACGCCGACGTGATTGCCGGTGTCGGTTCCTCGGCGGCATTGATGCTGTCGGGCGCGCCATTCCAAGGCCCAATCGCTGAGGTTCGCGTTGGACGGATCGATGGCGAGTACGTCATCAACCCAACGATGGAGCAGACCGAGGAAAGCGACATGAACCTTGTTGTGGCGGGCAAGGAGGACGCGCTCGTCATGGTTGAGGGGGAGGCCCACGAGGTGAGTGAGGAGGCCATGATTGACGCCCTCGACGAGGCACACAGATCCATCCGGCGACTTTGCCGCGGCCAGCACCAGCTGGTTGAAGAGTATGGCGAGCCCGACGACTTCGAGTGGGAGGCTGATGTGGTGCCGGAAGACCTCGTCGACAAGATGAAGCAGCAGTACGGCCAGAAGGTTGCCGACTCGATTCGGGGTGAGTACAGCAAGGAAAAATTTTATGCTGGGATCGACGCCATTAAGGAAGAGGCTAGTGACGACTTGCTGGCTGACCGGGATGAGACCCCGGAGGGATACACGCGGGATGACATTCACGACGCGATCGAGGAGGTCCAGAAGGACGAGATGCGGTCAATGATCGTAAATGAAGGTCGTCGCATTGATGGCCGGAACGAGACCGATGTTCGTGACCTCTGGATGGAGGTTGGCTATCTGCCGCGGGTGCACGGCTCCGCCATCTTTACGCGTGGGGAGACGCAGGTTCTCGGGTCCATTACCCTCGGAACCTCCGATGATGTGCAGCCGGTCGATGAGGTTTTTGCCGACACCGACAAGTCCTTCTACTTGCATTACCGCTTCCCGCCGTTCTCGGTCGGTGAGGCCAGCTATCTGCGTGGCCCCAAGCGCCGCGAGATTGGTCACAGCATGCTCGCTGAGCGTGCCCTTCGGCCCGTCATCCCGGACCAAGAGGAGTTCCCCTATACGATTCGCATCAATGCCGACGTGATGGAGTCGAACGGCTCCTCCTCCATGGCCAGCGTGTGCGCGGGTAGCCTCGCGCTCATGGACGCGGGTGCCCCCATTGAGAAGCCGGTCGCTGGCATCGCGATGGGTCTCGTGCAGCATGAGGGCGAGACGACAGTCCTCACTGACATCCTCGGGCAGGAAGACCACCTAGGGGATATGGACTTCAAGATCACTGGGACGCGCGATGGCGTCACGGCGTGCCAGATGGACATGAAGATCGAGGGCCTCTCCCGCGACGTACTCCTCAAGGCGCTTAAGCAGGCTCGAGAGGCGCGTACCCACATTCTCGATGAGATGCAGAATACCATTGAGGAGCCGCGTGAGGAGCTGTCACAGTACGCGCCACGCCTCACCAAGCTCCAGATTGATCCGGAGCGCATTGGTGCTGTCATTGGGCCGGGCGGAAAGGTCGTGAAGAGCATTCAGAAGGAGACCAACACCGAAATCTCGGTCGAAGAAGACGACGGCGTGGGCCTCGTGACGATCGCGGCGACCAACCAGGACGACGCCGAGGCTGCGATCGAGCGCGTCAAGCAAATCGTTGCTGTTCCGGAGGAAGGTGAGGATTACATCGGCACGGTAAAGGGCATTCGCGACTTCGGCGCGTTCGTGGAAATCATGCCGGAGAAGACCGGACTGCTCCACGTGTCGGAGATTGATCACGACTACGTGGAAGACGTCGAGGATTACCTCAAGGTCGGGGACAAGGTGAAAGTCCATCTTCTCGAAGTGAAGGACGACGGCAAGATGCGCTTGACGCGGAAGCCGTTTGTTTCGAAGGAGAACGGAGAAGACTCTGAGTAAATCGTTTCCCGCATCAGACAGGGATCCTGATTTGGACACGAGCTCCATTCGGATCTCTGGTTCTCCTTTAGATCGGTATTGCAATGCGTGAAGGCGAGGGCCCTGTGGCTCTCGCCTTTCGCGTAGGAAGAGAGCTGGAAGGGGCTTTTTCAGTGTCTATTATATTCGCAGATGAGCGTTGTATGATGAAAGTACTGGTGACTGGCGGTGCCGGGTACATTGGCAGTGTCGGAGTGCACGAGCTGATCGAGGAAGGGTACGAGGTCGTCGTCGTAGACAACCTTTCGCAGGGGCATCGTGCAGCTGTTCGTGAAGAGGCTGCCTTCGTGAAAGGAGATCTTCGCGATCGATCATTTGTAGATTCTGTGCTTGACGAGCACAGACCCGATGCGATTATGCATTTCGCGTCGAAGTCGCTCGTGGGGGAATCTATGGAAAAGCCGTTCTTATACCTCGGCGACAACGTTCGAGCGGGCCTTAATTTGATGGAGTCGGCCGTTGAGCACGGAACGGACCGCTTCATTTTGTCGTCGACCGCCAATCTTTTCGGAACCCCCGACGAAATTCCCATCGATGAAGAAGAGGAGATCGACCCGGGAAGCCCCTATGGCGAGTCGAAATTCATTCTCGAGCGAAATTTGCACTGGCTGGATGAGCTGGACGCGCTGAGATACGCTACTCTCCGCTACTTCAACGCCGC
>CAZTDC010000370.1:0-3676 GCA_964612165.1 uncultured Salinivenus sp. | reverse complement strand
ATTTGCGCCCGAACGGAATCCGATTTGGAGGAAGCGGCCCGCGACATCGAGGACGAGGGCGCTGAGGTGCTCGCGCTCCCGATGGACGTGACCGATGCGGGCGAGCCGGAGCGGCTCGTCGAAGAGACCGCCGACAAATTTGGCCGCATCGACATCTACGTGGGCAACGTGGGCGGCAACCGGCGCGGGGACTTTGAGGAGCTTTCGGATGAGGACTGGGAGGACCTGATCAACCTCAACTTCATGTCGCACGTTCGGGTCAGCCGGGCGGCCATCCCCCACATGAAGGAGGTGGACGGCGCGTCGATCTGCTACATCTCGTCCATCTTCGGGCGCGAGTTGGGCGGTGCGGGGCTCTCCCTCTACAACACCACCAAGTCGGCCCTCATCAGCGTGAGCAAGGTGATGGCCCAGGAGCTGGCGCCCGAGATTCGGGTCAACAGCGTAGCGCCGGGCTCCATTCGCTTTCCGGGGGGCAGCTGGGACCAGCGTGTGAAGGAGAATCCGGAGGAGATGGAGCAGTTCGTGGACGACAACATCGCGATTGGGCGCTTTGGCCGGGCCACGGAGGTGGCCGATGCCGTCACGTTCCTCTGCTCCGAGCGGGCCAGCCTCATTACCGGCTCCTGCATCAACGTGGATGGCGGGCAGTCCCACTCCCTCATTTAAACGTCGGGTCCGACCGCGTCGAGAAGGCGAACGGGATCAGCGTGGGGCGTTGCGTCACCGATCGTCGCGGTAGGCCGCAAAGGGGCTGACCAATCGCAAATCAGCGCCGCCCTATTCGAACCGTGAGAGCGTCACGCGAAGGCGCCGCTTCTGCGGGTCGGACTTGCGCCACTGCACGAGAATCGGGCTCTGATAGCGGCCCTGTACGATGGTGCCCTCGCCGTTCGATTCGTCTTCGGTCACGAGAAGGGAGACCGACCGCTTCATGCGCAGGAAGCGCTCGGCGGGCACGGCGAGACACTTGTCGATAATGCGCTCGACGAGGGACTCACTGAGGCCGAGGGTGTCGACGACCTTGTTCACGAGGCGCACCAGGTCGTACTTCGCGTAGTTTTTGGCCTTGCCGGGAATGGCGCGGGGGTCGGACAGCATGTTGCGTCCCTTCCGCGCCATGAATCGGAGCGGGTCGCGGAGCACGTCCGCCAGGTCGTGCTTCATGAGCAACGTCTCGTACTCGTTCACCGTGAGGCCCGCGTGCTTTTCCTCCGGCGCCAGGTCAATCGTCACGCGACCGGTCGTGATGCCCCGTTCGGCCAGCATTTCGTGGAGCTGGTCGAAGATGCCGAGACGCGGGTCGCGGAGGCTGACCGAATCGATGGGATGGTCGGAGACCGGAACCGTGAGTTCGGTCTCGTCTACGACCCGTTCGTCGTCGTACCCGATCACCGTCGTCTGTCGCTCCCGCCGGTCCTGATTGTCCTTGTTAATGCCGTCGAGATCGACGAAGAAGACCGGGCGACCCGGCGTGCTGGGGTAGGTGACGCAGTTCTCAAGCCCCGACCCGATGAACGTGAGGTGGGAGTCGGCGTTGCGGGGCTCGGTCTGACGCTGCTCAGGCGTGAGCTCTTTGCGCAGGTGCAACTGGTCGTGCTGATAGTTGGCCCCGAACGGGAACAGCTCCCGGAACGGGGCGAGAAACTCCTGGATCTGTTCGGGATGCCGGTCGAGACGGTTACAGATGGTCTCCTCAATGAACCCGGCCGTGGTATGGTACGAACAGTAAAGCGCCTGGCTGTGGGTGTGGAGAAACCCGTCGGTTTCGGCCGCGACGTGTTCATTGACGTCGATCACGTCGAGGCGGCACTCCGGCTGAAACTGAATCGTAAGTTGGCTCGGATCCGAAGCCATGGGGCAGCGGGCTATGACAGTGGGGCCGGCCGTTCCTGAGCGTGGACGGACGGTGGAGAAAGAAGACCGTAACGAAGGTATTGAGCAGAACACCCAATCCCTTTGGGAGCACCCTAACCGAAATCCGTCGGGTGTACAGGTTCGGAAACGGTCAGTTCCAGTTTGAGAACGCTTCCAAAATGAGTGACAACGGACAAAAACGCGAAGCGACAATGTAATTTCTCCGTTCTGGATCTTGTCCCCTTCGATTCGGGACGAGGCGTTCCTTGTTGCGTGTGCTTTTTGGGGAGTACGGTCATGGCTCCTCTGAAGGACGTATTTCGTATTCCGTAGGGACCCATCAAGCTTCGAATACGCACGGTCTTCTCTGACAGACTGGTTTCGGGGCTCAGCTCGGCTGGGTCGTGTTTAATCCTCCTCCGGAAGAACCTCGGTGCGTCGCGTGCCGTCGTGGAAGCGGAGCTGGACGAGGTCGCCCGATTGAAGCGCCTCAGCTGATTGGACAGGGGTCCCGTCGCGGGTCGGGTAGGCATAGCCGCGCTGGAGAGGCTGCTCGGGATCGACGGCCTGTAGGCGGCTGCGGAGCCGATCCAGGCGCGTGCGGGCCTGTTCAGTGAGCCGGTCGCCGCTCCGTTCCAATCGGTCGACGAGCGCGTCGAGGCGCTGCTGAAGCTGCTCGAGGCGGCGCACCGGGCGATGAAAGGTCCGGGACGAGACGAGGGCGTCGACCCGCTGGCGGGTGTCTTGAAGGGTGCGCGTGACCCGCTCGTGGAGGCGGTCGTGGAGGTCGCGGATGCGGGCGGCCACGTCGCGCCGGTCGGGGACCACGATCTCGGCGGCCATCGACGGGGTGGCTGCCCGCTCGTCGGCCACAAAGTCGGCAATCGAGACGTCGGACTCGTGTCCCACGGCGCTCACGACGGGCAGGGTCGACGCGGCGATGGCGCGGGCCACCACCTCTTCATTAAAGGCCCACAGGTCCTCCGTCGAGCCGCCCCCCCGGCCCGTGATGAGAAGGTCGGGCCGCTGCGCGTCGCCCTCGGGCACGTCGTTGAAGGCCGCGATGGCGTCGGCGATGGCCTGGGGGGCATCCAGGCCCTGCACGGGCACGGGGCACAACACGACCTGTGCCGGCGGAAACCGCCGTTCCAGTACCGAGAGGATGTCCTGCAGCGCCGCGCCCTGTCCCGACGTAACCACCCCGATCGTTTCGGGGAAGGCGGGAAGCGGTTGCTTTCGGTCGGCGTCGAAGAGGCCTTCCTCCTGCAGTTTCTGTTTGAGCTGCTCGTACGCTTTCTGCTGGGCGCCTTTGCCGGCCTGCCGCATGGCCTGCGCCATAATCTGGAGATCCCCCCGTCGCTCGTAGACGGAGGCATGGCCGTTGACGCGAACCTGCATGCCCTCTTCCGGCTCGAAGTACACGTACTGCGTGAGGTGCTTCCACATTACGCACCGGATCTGTGCGTCCTCGTCCTTGAGGGTGAAGTAGCAATGGCCCGAGGCCGCCCGCGTGAAGTTGGACAGCTCGCCCTCAATCCACACGTCGTCGTAGTGCTCCTCCACGAGGTCACTGAGGCCCCGCGTCAGTTCGGTCACGCTGAGGACCGGCGTGTCGGCGTCGGAAGAGGCGTCGTCCGAGAATAGGGACATCAGAGAGTGGAGAGCGGTTATTCGTGTAGTGGATAGTGGTCGAGGATCCCGTCGTCGGCGACGTGAAAGACGGAGCCGTTGGGGACGTCCTGCCAGTCCTCCTCCGTAATCCGTTCGGAGGCGAGGACGGTGGCCCGGTACCGCTCGGACTCCGGGGCGTCGGTGTGGT
>CAZTDC010000369.1:0-3679 GCA_964612165.1 uncultured Salinivenus sp. | reverse complement strand
GCCGACGTTTGACCACCGAGGTTTCACCGCCGAGGGTTGACCACTGACGTTTGAGGAGCGCTCGTTTCATGATGACTGGTATTACAGGCCCCCATTCGGTCAGGCCCTTTGAATCGGTCGGCCCCTTTGAAAGGGAAGGAGGTGCGTTCTTTTGCCTGAAAAGGCTTTTTGCGGGACTTCTCGCGGTCCTTCTCTTAGGGGCAGGTGCGCCCCGACTGGTCCCGGCTCAGGAGAGGCCGGCCCAGCCGAGAATTGGGAGTCCGATCGTCCTGACCGACGACGCGGGGGGGAGGCAGGTGCTGGAGGTCGGGATCGATCCAAACGCTACCGACGGCGTCGACAGCGATTTCGGAGAGGGGAGGGCTCCTCTTCCTCCGCCAAATTTCACTACTGTGTTTGCCACGCTCGTCGACGATAACGTAGACGGGGTAGACCAATTTCCCAATGAGGGGATGAAGGTAGACATTCGACAGGGGCAGGAAGGCTTTACCGGCCAGAAGCTCCATGAGATCGATCTTGGATTCGACCCGGACGTCATCAGCCAGATTACGTTTCGGTGGGACCTGCCGTCCGGGGTCACCGGAACGCTCGATGTCATCGGCGGACCCAGCTTTAACATGGAGGGCAGTGGGTCTGCCACGGTAGAGGAGCTCGTAACGAGTCTGGGCACCCCCATCCCGCGGGCAGAGGTTACGCTCGATTATGACGGTTCCCAGAAGCGGACCCTTCGGAACGTTATTCCGGGGGAGGGCGGGACGGGCAACGACACGGGGTGGCGCCTGCTGGCCCCGCCCACGGGGTCGGTGCGGGGGGACCTGCAGGACGACCTCAACTTTGATGTCGACTCCGGGCACATGTTGCACACGTGGGCCGGAGGCGGTCCGGACGCCTGGAGCCCGGCGACAAGCGCCTCGGACCCGCTTGAGCGCGGGGAAGGGTTTGTCCTTTACATCTTCGACGACGAGAAGGACGAGATCACTGGAAGCGGCCGGACGCTGGACCTCTCCAATGAGGGGGAAGACCAGGGCCAAGACGTAGAGGTCGGGCTAGACAAGAACAATCGCTTTCACGTCCTGGGCAATCCGTACAACGTATCCTATGGCCTCAGCGGCCTGGCGGGCGGGAATCTTCAGGGACAAGGGTTCCAGGAGACCATGCAGGTGTGGAACCCGGACCAGCAGAAGTTTGAGCCGCGCATACCGGGAGATGGGAAAGGCCCGATCGATCCATGGGAGGGGTTTGTCGTACAGCGGACCACGCCGGGCCAAGGGGCCTCTTCCATCACGTTTAGCACTAGCGGAAAACAATCAAGCTCCGTAAACTCGGCCAGCAGCGAGGCGGGGGCGGTCGTAGCCTCCGGACAGGAGGCTGGGAACCCGCGAGCAGCAGTCCGCCTGGAGGTGAGCACAGGAGAGGACGGGGGGCAGGGGAGCGCGACCGTGTTTCTCGGCGAAGAGGCCACGGCGGGGTGGGACGCTTACGACGCAACCCGGATCGCCCCGCCCGGTGGGGCCGCCGTCGCCGCGGCGCTTCCAACCATGAGGGGCGAGGACGTCGTCCAACGCGTGATGGGCAGCCTGCCGTATCCGCCAGAGGAGGAGGCCCGGTCGCTTCCCCTCTCGGTGAAGGCGGCGCCCGGACAGAGCGTCACGGTGCGGTGGCCCGAAGCTGCCCGCGATCAGGTGCCCGACAACTGGACTGTGGAGTTGGAGGACCGAAAGACCGACGCTCGGACGGACCTGCGCGGGGGGGGATATGCGTTTGAGGTGTCCGAGGATGGGGCAGGCCTGTCCGGGCCGGAGGACGCCCGGTTTCTTGTCCACGCCGGACCCGCCACGGCGGTCCCTGTGGAGATGACTGCCCTGGAGGCTTCGGTCGCAGGGGAGGGTGAGGGTCCTGAGAGAAATGCCGTACGCCTCACCTGGCAAACCGCCTCTGAGCAGAACAACGCCGGGTTCTACGTCCAGCGAAAATCCACATCCGAAGAGGGCGGGAGCGGAGGACACTGGCAGCGCCTTGGTTTCGTCGAGTCGAAGGCCGGCGGCGGCACCACGTCTGAGCCGCAGTCCTACCGGTTTACCGACAGAGAGCTGCCCTATGGGGCCAACAAGCTTTCCTATCGCCTCCGGCAGGTCGACACCGATGGGACGGCCCATCTTACGGAGGCAGTGACCCTGACACTCGGCGCGCCGAAGGAGGCAAAGCTGGGGGCGCCGGTGCCGAACCCGGCCTCTCGTCAGGCCACCGTCCGCTTTGCGGTACCGACGGCGACGGAGGTGCAGATTGGCCTCTACGACCTGTTGGGGCGGCAGGTGGCGACCCTTGCCGAGGGGCGCCGCGAGGCGGGCCACCACGAGGTGTCGCTGCCGGTCGGCGCCCTCTCCCCGGGCCTCTACCTCGTACGGATGCAGGCCGGGCAGAAGGCCCACACGCGCAAACTGACGGTCGTCCGCTAACCGGCCCCTCGCCTGGCGGGACGATCCAGCGCGGCCGCCTGCCTTCCACTGCCTGCAGACCCTACGCTACTCTGTACGCAAATTCCGCTTCTGCATATGTCCGATCCTGGTCCGTACCGCCCCACTTACTCCGTTTGGCTTGAGGTCGTCGGCGTTTTGCTGACCGGAGCCCTGTTGCTCGGGGGCGTCGGCTACCTGCTTTACCACGCGTCCGGCACGGTGAGTAGCCAAACGGCGCTCGGTCCGACGGCGGGGCCCTCCCACCAGGGAGGCCCATCCCCGGCGGTTCGGGGAAGGCAAAGCGCTCGGCCTGCGCCCAGCGGCGAAAATATTTTCTCCTCGGCCCCGAGGCCGCTTCTGAGTGATCGGTCAGGGCCGACAGAGGCCGAGACGCCGTTTTCCGAGGGGTGGCGCGAACAGGCGGTGCCGAACCTGACTGGTCCTTCGCCCAGTGGGGACGGAGCCGCATTTAGGAGAGGGACGGGTACTGGAGAAGCCTCCTCGGCAGGGCGCGCGACCGGAGCATCTCCGTCCCCCGGAGGACCCGGCGGTGCAGGGGGCAGCAGAAGCTTTAAGTCAGGAAACGCCAGCCAGAGCGGGGGACCGGCCTGGCGGGGAGAGGCCCAGAAGCTGGCCAGCCGGGCCCAGGCGCTAAGCGGCCAACTGCGGCAGCTGAAGCGGGAGTCCCCCGGGGGCGGAAGGAAGAAGAATGCCCCTAGCGAGGACGCCTCGGGGGAGGCGTCGACTGCCTCGGCGAGCACTAACGACCGGGATGTGCCGAATCCCCCGAGCGTTCCGATCGACGATCATCTCCACTGGCTTGTCGTGGCGGGCCTCCTCTGGGGCATCTGGCGGCTGTCCTGACCGGACTGGCGGGTGGCGGCCAGACTTAAGCTCTATGCAGGCTCTCCACTGGCACCTCTACTGAGATTAGATAGTTGCACTGAGAGCTCGCATTTGGTTGTAAGACGCACCTTCAGTCCCGGCTCGGATCGAACCCGGTCTCCTCGGTGCGGGATTTGATCATGCACAGGACGGACGTCCGGTTCATGGGCCGCCAAGAGAGCGCCTTCGTGCGGGCCACATGCGAAAAAACGGAAGATTTTCTATCTCAGCGAGGGTGCTGTGACCAGAGCGCTTCCTCTACATCCCCAGTAGTTAAATCCTAACCCGTTCGATCTCTTCCTGCGCCACCTTCTGCTCGCGGTGGTCGTAGATGCGGG
>CAZTDC010000368.1:0-3690 GCA_964612165.1 uncultured Salinivenus sp. | reverse complement strand
GATTCTGAATGCTTTCGAGTTGCCCGTCAAACCGCGCGAGGGCCGTGTTGGCGTCTACGATCCGGGAGAGCATCGACGCCAGATCGAGATCCTTCACGGGCAGCTCGTCCGGAATGTGGGGAGAGGGAGTGTTGCCCACAGGGCGTTAGTAGGGATCGTGAGTGGATTTGTGTATCACTTTTCCGAAATAACGGTACACAAGCGAGTTTCTCTTCAGAACGTAATACACAAGACGGCCCTCTGTTTCGAGCGCTCTTGGGATCGATCCGTGCAATGTGAGCTTTTCCCGGATCAGCGGCACCCAAAGCAGCATTCGTATCGGTGTAGGCCGGGCCAACGACGAGGAGCAAATCGACGAGGCGGCCCGGCGGATTGCCAGCGCGGCGGAGCAGCTTCGGGCGTTTGCTCTCTAATCGCCTGGGACAGCCTAGAGAGCGGAGGAGAGGGTCGGGTCCTCATGTCGCATTGGTTCTCGTAGGACGCTATGGAACGCATCTCCGTCACGCTGACCCTGCCCCGGGACCTCTTGGATGCCCTTGAGGGGCCGGAGGACCAACGTGAGCAACGACTGAAGCTGCTGATTGCGCTGGAGCTGTTTCGGGAGGAGAAAATCTCGTCCGGGAAGGCCGCCGAGGTGGCCGGACTCTCGAAGGCCCAATTTGTTGACGAGCTGGACCGGCGCGAAATTCCGTATTTCACCGAGACGCCGGAGGAACTGGCGCGGCAGATGGAGGATCTACGAGAGTTGTTTGGCGACTCGTAGGGGGTTCACTGAGGAAGAATATGGAGGTGGGCATGCTCGACCTCCTTGTCTAGATGTTCGAGATTAAAGCCGGCAGTGACGTTTTCCGAATCGAGATGCTTTTGCAGTAATGTCTGGACGCGGTTCACAAGAAGCCAACATGCCTTCTGCTCCCGCTCGACCAGATTGAAATAGTCTGCGACGTGTCGCTTGGGAAGAACGAGCGAATGGCCCTCTCTAGCGGGATCTGGAGCGGTTATCGCAACCGACTGGGCAGATTCGGAAATGAGACTCGTTTCGGAATCGGGATTGCAGAGCGGGCATTCGTCATCGGAAGTCCGCTGCGGATAGGGGCGATAGCGGTAGATTTCACAGAACTCCGTTCGGATCACTGTCTCGAAGGGCAGGCGGACGTTGGTCTGATATGTGGGCACCCCGTGCTTGTAGTGCTGCCGAAAGCCGGTTCTTCGCAGGTCGCGCCGGACGGTGTAGAAAGCAGATCCAGAGGGCCGGAGATACTCGGATACATCCATCAGCACGTCTGTCTGTTCGCGCTGCATGAGCACGTTGAGGACGTAGTGACACAAAATGGTGTCGAACGTGCCTTCCGGCCGTTCTGGGGCGTGGTGCGGGTCGTATTCTTCGACATCAAATCCCTGGTCGCGTAGGAAGTCCACGTCCGCTCCATGTCCACAGCCGTAGTCCAGCACCCGGCCCTGGATGTGACCCATGCCGAGGAGCTTTCGAGTCGGGAAGGAAGGGCGATCCCGTTCCTTGGCTGTGAGATGCGAGTACGGATTTTTCTTTCGAGGCACAAGGCTGAAATGGGTGGTGGGAGAGGAAAAAGGAACCTGGGGACCCGTCGAAAATGGGGGGCTACAGTGCGTTCCACTCAGCAATTTGTTGGTCGGTTCGTAGACGAACGCGCTGACGCCGAAGGCCTGTGAGCAACGTTTCGAGCGTAGGAGACTGGTTCTCGGAAAGGGGAAGGGCTGCCCCGGCCTCCTCATAAAACCGGGCTTCGTAATCCGTCTGTGCGTAGGCGCGGCGCCACCAGTCCTGAATGCGCTCGGCTGCTTTTTCCAGTTGTTCGGCGGAGGGAAGGCGGTCGGATTTTTTTGAGTTCAGGCGGGGCGTCGTGGGTAGGAGATTCCAGAGGTGATTGTTTGGCCAGTGCTTAAATGGGAAGCAGTGGTCGATCTCGTACTGGTCGTGGAGGCGCTTTCCCGACCACACGCAGTGCAGCGACTCGCCGGACTCGCGCAGCTGGGCAGCCAGCTCACGGACTTCTCGGGTGGAATGCTCGACGTTGGGCCAGGCGAGAGCATCTCGGTAGGCGCCGGGAGAGGCTGTCCCGTCATACGTTTCGAGAAGTTCCACCCAGCGACTCAGAATCGACGGTTCGATCCAGCTGGCGTGTCGGGATAGAGCCTCCCAGACATGCCGCGGAATGCGGAGTGTGCCCACTGTTTTCAGAAAGTCCAGGTCGAGCTCAACCGTGTTTGTGGTTCGAATGTGTCCGCTTCCATATTCGAAGACCTGATCGTCTGTCCCAGGATACGTGATGAAGTGAGATGGACCTTCGCGGATAGTGTCTCTGATCGATCGGAACGTTTCAATCAGGTGGTGCGCCTCATCTCCGGTAAAGCGTTGCCCGAGACGAAAGTCTGCCTCGGAGAACCCACGTAAAGACTGGAAATGCTCATCGTCAAAAGCAGGCGGCCCGTTTCCTTTCGGCATCTGATGATAGCGCCGGTCCAGAATCAGCCACCGGTACATCCGGAGCCAGTAGAGCGCCACGAGCCCGAGCGGGATCGTCACGTGATCCCGTGTTTTCTCCAGCACTGCTCCCTTGGCGCTGTCGGCGGTTCGGAGGATCGCCCGGAGGAGGGCGGGCTTGTAGGTGGCGGAGGTGTCATCGTTGATGAGGATGTGTCGGATGAGTGGCAGCGCTCCAGTGCCGTCGTCCGGCAGCCGAAACACCAGAGAGGTCCACTTCACGCCCGATCGATCAAGCTGATCGTCGGACTGGGTCGCTTGAAGAAATTCGAGCGCGAAGGAACGAGACAGGTGTCGCAGGTCCTCTGTGTTCGTGGCGTACGCTGTGCGCCCGTCGTCAGGCGGATTGGAGCGCAGTCCAAAGACGAGATGGCCACCCGGTTTGAGAAGGTTCGTGAGCTTGCGGAAGGCCCGTTTTCGCTCGGAGGGCGGCACGTGCATCCACACCCCATTCAGGAGAATGAGATCGAACCGATAATCGAGATCGTACACGGCCGCCAGGGCCGGAAGATGATCGTCGATCCACTGAATGCGAGGGGACGAATGGTGCTTCCGGGCGTGGTTCCGGAGCCGATCGGCTGGCTCAACGGCAACCACCTCGTGCCCCTGGTCTGCAAACCACGCGGCGTCCCGGCCCGAACCGGTCCCCACGTCGAGTACGAGGAGTTGAGTGCTCGGAAGCAGAGAGAGCCAGTCGTCGTGGATCGCGTCCGTGTCCAGGCGCTCGTACCGGGTCAGAAAATCATCTGCGTGATGCTCATAGACGGACATGTGGAGAGCAGGAACTGGAAACAGATCCGCAGCGGAGGTGCGACTACATCAACTACAGCGCGACGGATTGGTTTGCCCGGCCCTCCCTGAATACGGAACCGACGGGATCGATCCCGTGTGGGCCGACGCGTACACGGGATTGTGCTGCGGGGTCGACACGTCGACGCACGGCGTTCGCGTCTACTGGATGCTGTAAACGACCGCAACTCTCTCGATTCTCTCGGGCGCACCAGACGGGCGCCCGATCCCTACGATGCTGACTCGGATGCACTGAGGGCCTCCACCTCAAACGTCAGGCCGTCGTAGGCGAGCTGCATGGTGTCGGGGAGGCGGGCGTTGGCCGCGGCGTGGCGCACGTTGTGGGTCATGTGCACGAAGTAGGTCTGCCGCGCCCCGAT
>CAZTDC010000367.1:0-3705 GCA_964612165.1 uncultured Salinivenus sp. | reverse complement strand
CGTCCTGCACCAACCGGGCGGCACACTCCTCCGGCCGATGCCGCTTGATCCGGAATGGGTTTTCGACCGCCCCAGACGTAAATCCGGAAACGAGAAACTCAGCCGGAGGATAATTCCAGGTTGCGAGGTCCATGCTGGCAGGGTCTAATCATAGAATCGACAACGAAGTAGCCGTCCGGACCTCGGACCGTCCTTCGCCAACGGCAGACCGTTACTCGTCCTGCACTCGCTCCTTCACACGCGCAGACTTGCCGACGCGGTCGCGGAGGAACGAGAGATTGGAGCGACGCACCTTTCCGCGACGCGTCACTTCAATCTTCGCGATGCGAGGCGAATGGAGCGGGAAGATCCGCTCGACGCCCACGCCCTCCGACACCTTGCGGACCGTAAATGTCTCACTGGACCCCGAGCCGCGGCGGTTCAGGCAGATGCCTTCAAACTGCTGGATGCGTTCTTTTTCGCCCTCAACCACGCGGAGGTGGACGTTTACGGTGTCGCCCACGTCAAAGTCGGGCACGTCGTCGCGAAATTGCGTGGCCTCGACGACAGTCATCAGATCAGTGGCCATGGCAAAATATCAGTTTGTAAATGAATGGAAACTCGAACAAGTAGAAAAAAGGAGAGTCGCCTATGACGACTCTAGCAAATCGGGGCGGCGGTCACGGGTTTTCTCGAGGCGCTTCTCGTCCCGCCACTGCTCCACGCGTTTGTGATCGCCGGACCGAAGCACGTCCGGCACCGAGAGGTCTCGATACTCGGCGGGTCGCGTGTACACCGGAGCGTCGAGAAGGCCGTCTTGGAATGAGTCGGTGAGGGCCGACGAGGCATCACCGAGAACGCCCGGCAACAAGCGAACGATGGCGTCAATGAGAACAAGGGCCGGCAACTCGCCGCCACTCAGTACGAAGTCTCCGATCGACAGTTCACGCGTCACCAGAGCGTCTCGCACGCGCTGGTCAATGCCCTTGTAGTGCCCGGCAATCAGGATCAAGTGTCCGTTCATTGAGAGCCGGTTCACCATGGGTTGATCGAGGCGCTGGCCGTCGGGGGTCAGAAAAATGACCTCGTCGGCCTCGCCTTCTTCGTCCTCAACGGCCTCCACGGCACGAAACAGCGGTTCCGGCTTAAGGACCATCCCCGCACCGCCGCCAAACGGATAATCGTCGATCTGATTGTGCTTCCCCGTCCCGTACTCGCGGAGGTCATGCACACAAATGTCAACGGCCTCGGCGTCCTGCGCCCGTTGCACGATGCTGTGGCGCAGCGGCTCCTCAACCAATCCGGGAAGTGCCGTCACAAGATCAATCCGCATGGCAGGTGTCCGCCGTCGAAAGCAACCTCAGCTTTATCTAAAGGAGTTTGTATGCGTACAAGTCCACACCGTTCGCCACCCGCTGTTCAAGACAGCGTCTAAAACGAATCGATCAACCCGTCTACGGGCCGAACGACCAATTCCCCACCGGGGATGTCGATTTCAATGATGAACTCCTCAACCGCCGGAATCATTGCCTCCTCGTTATTGGACCGCCGGACGACAAACACGTCCTGAGCAGGCATCTCCTTGTAATTGGCCACAGTACCAAGCTCTTCTCCCTCTTCCGTCACCACCGTCAGCCCCACGAGGTCGTGAATGAAGACCTCGTCTTCACCGAGCTCCAAATCGTCCTCGTGGACAAAAACCCGAAGCTTGGTGATTTCCTCGGCGTCGCTTCGATCCTTAACGTCCGCCAGCCCGAGAATCACGGTCGTTCCCCGCTTGGTCTGTTGATAGCGGACCGAGGAGATCGTGTGACGGGTAACCTGATGAGGCGAACGGCCTACATACACGGTATCGAGTTCCTCAAAGCGGGCGGGATCGTCCGTATGCTCCGGGTTGATCTTGAGCTCTCCGTCCATGCCGTGCGCCCGAAACACAAATCCAATTTGGACCAGGGCGGTCGGGGCCACGTCCACAAAGTCGGACCGGGCGTCCGCATCGGAGGAGGACTCAGGGGAAGTCGGCATTGCGAGGCACCTCGGCGGGAACGCGTTACTTGTCGTCCTCAGACGCCTCTTCACCCGACTCGTCGGCATCGTCCGCCTCCGCAGAATCGGTTTCCTCGGCCGTATCGGCTTCGGCCTCAGGCTCGTCGTCCGCGTCCGCATCGTCTTCTGCGTCGTCCGCCTCCGTGTCGGCTTCGGCCTCATCGTCCGTCTCCGTGTCGGCGTCAGCCTCGGGCTCCTCTGGTTCCTCGGCGGCCGGTTCGTCCTCATCTCCAGCCTCACCCTCGTCAGCCTCACCTTCGTCAGCCTCTTCCTGAACGACTGAAAGCGGCGTGGCCTGCGCACGGAGCCGGGCTTCTTCATCGAGCTCCTCGGCGCGCTCACGCTCTTTTTCGAGGGCATCCTCTCCACGAGGCTGCACGGCCATCTTGATGTCGTCGCCTTGTTCGGCCATCCGTTGCCGAAACTCTTCAACCTCCTCCTCGATCTTGTCGGCCGGTTCGCCCTTCTGCTTCAGGTGGTTCTGAAGCATCAGCCCGCGGCGATAGAGAATCGAGCGCACCGTGTCGCTCGGCTGAGCGCCGTTGTCGAGCCAGTAGAGGGCTCGTTCCTCGTCGAGCCGCACCTCGGCGGGTTCGCGAAGGGGGTAGTAGCGCCCTAAATCCTCGATGTAGCGCCCATCTCGCGCCTTTCGCTCGTCGGCAGCAACAATCGAGTAAACCGGAATTTTTTTGCGCCCGATTCGGCGCAATCGAAGTTTAACTGACACGTCGGTTTGTCCTTGGGTTTTCGTGAAACAAGTGATGAACAAAATGGAATAGCGTACGCGGATCCGTGAGTTTGCATCGTTGGTCAAAAGCCCCTCACGGATCGAAATGGCCCGGTCAACCCGGGCCTGGAATCTTTCAAATGCAACCGGCTCTTGTGTCTATCGGGGACTCGGGCTCGGCCCACTCCCTCCACCGGTAAGCTTCTTCATGAGATTGGACATGCTGACGTCCCGCCCCTGGCTCGTCAGCTTCTGCATCGTCTTCATCATGTCCTTCATCTCGTTGAACTGCTCAATCAGCTGGTTCACGTCCCGAACCTCCGTCCCGCTTCCCCGAGCAATGCGTCGGCGCCGCATCCCGTTCAAAATGTCGGGATTGGTGCGCTCCTCTGGGGTCATCGACTGAATGATGGCCTCGATGTGCTTAAAGGCGTCCTCATCGATGTCCAGATCGGAAATTTTATTTCCGACGCCCGGAATCATGCCCATGAGCTCCTTAAGCGAGCCCATGCTTTGGATCCGCTGCAGCTGATCATAGAAGTCCTGCAGGTCGAACTCATCGGAGCGAATCTTTTTCTGGAGGCGCTCGGCCTCCTTCTCGTCGTACTCCTCCTGCGCCCGCTCCACGAACGAGACGACATCCCCCATGCCCAGAATGCGCTGGGCCATGCGGTCGGGGTAAAACGGCGTTAGGGCGTCGAGCTTTTCTCCCGTCGAAGCAAACTTGATGGGCTTCTCGACGACCGTTCGGATCGAGAGGGCAGCGCCGCCCCGCGTATCCCCGTCGAGCTTCGTGAGCACCACGCCGTCGTAGTCGAGCCGCTCGTTAAACTCCTTGGCCGTGTTGACCGCGTCCTGGCCCGTCATGCTGTCGACGACGAACAGGGTCTCGTTCGGCTCGACGGCATCCTTGATGTCGGACACCTCCTGCATCATCTGCTCGTCGATGTGCA
>CAZTDC010000366.1:0-3709 GCA_964612165.1 uncultured Salinivenus sp. | reverse complement strand
AGGACGAACGGACGGGCCGGATCGGGGTGGAGCTGGATCCGGTCGAGAACGGCGTGGAGGTACAGCGGGTCGTGCCCCGCTCGCCCGCCGACCGCGAAACCAGCACGCTCCGAGCAGGCGACGTCATCACGGCCGTGAACGGCACGACGGTGACGGCGGCCGACAACGTTTACGCGCTGCTGGAAGGCACCGTGAAGGAGAAGGTGCTCCTGGATGTGACGGGGCCGGACGGCGACGAGCGGACGGTTCGCATCCGGCCCACCGGCACCCTCCGGGACGAGCTCTACCGCGAGTGGGTCGAAGAGCGGAAGGAACTGGTGGAGGAGTACTCGAATGGGCGCCTGGGCTACGTCCATGTCGAGGGCATGAACTGGGACAGCTTCGAGCACTTCGAGCGGGAGCTTTACGCCAGCGGGAACGACAAAGACGGGCTCATCATCGACGTGCGCTTTAATGGCGGCGGCTGGACGACCGACTTCCTGATGACCGTGCTCAATGTGCGACAACACGCCTACACAGTCCCTCGCGGCGCCACGGACAACCTCCAGCAGAACCACGAGCAGTTCCGCGATCACTATCCCTACGGCGAACGCCTGCCGTACGCGGCCTGGACGAAGCCCGCCGCGACGCTCGCCAACGAGAACAGCTACTCGAACGCCGAAATCTTCTCCCACGCCTTCAAGAACCTGGACCATGGCCCGCTTGTGGGCCAGCCCACCTTCGGCGCCGTCATCTCGACAGGGGGAGCGAGAATGATCGACGGATCGTACGTGCGCATGCCGTTTCGGGGCTGGTATGTGTACCAGACCGACGAGAACATGGAGCACGGGCCGGCCCGCCCGGACATTCAGGTGCAAAACCCGCCGGCCATCAAAGCTGACGGGGAGGACCCGCAGCTCCGCCGGGCCGTCGAATCCCTCCTTGAGGGAGAAGCGTCGAACGAGTGAATGGGGCTACAACGCCTCCGGCCCTCTTTCTCTCCCGTTCTCCCACGCTCTCCTGCTCGACGGGCGTCTCAACGAGGAATTGGGAATACGAATCTGGAACTGTAGCGGCCCGGTATGGTGAAAACAAATTGGCCGATATCCTCCTGAACGTATTCCGATCCTCGCTCCATGCCCGAGAACGTACAAATCAACGCGTTGCTGTTCGACATGGACGGCGTCCTGGTGGACGTCTCCCAGTCCTATCGTCGTGCCATTGAGGAGACCGTCGAGCACTTTACGGGACGCCAGATTGGGGAAAACGCCATTCAGCGGTACAAGAACTATGGGGGGTTCGAAGACGACTGGAAGCTGTCGCACGCGATCATCACCGACACGGCGATGGAGGTGCCGCTCAGTCGGGTGATCGAAGAGTTTCAGGATCGCTACCGCGGCGACGACTGGGACGGCTTCATCAATGAGGAGCCCCCTCTCATCGACGATCAGACGCTCGACACGCTCAGCGGCGACGGCCGCATCCTCGGCATCGTCACCGGGCGGCCCGAGGAAGAGGCCGAGTGGACGCTCAATCACCAGAACTGGAGTGACTACTTTCCGCTGCTGGTGGGGAAAGAGAAGCAGGGCGAGCGTCAGAAGCCGGATCCATTCCCGCTCGACCATTCACTCACGATGCTCGCCGCCGCCGGATGCGACCTCGATCCGGAGGAGGTGGTCTACGTTGGCGACTCGGTCGACGACATGGTGGCCGCCCGCGACGCCGACATGTGGGCCATTGGCGTCGTCCCGCCCTACGTGGACGCCGATGAGCACGAGCCCCTTCTGAAGGAACGCGGGGCCCACGTCGTCATCGAGGACCCGAACGAACTGCCTGAGGTGCTGGAGACCTTCGAAGAGCGGGCGACCGTGCGGCCGGTGACTCGCTAGTCATCGCGGGGCTGCCGGGACGGTATCTGTAGTTCGTAGCCCGTCCTTCCTGCCCTACGCAACGGATCGGCCAGAGATCGCCGACGGACTGCGTAGAGAGGCTGCCTCTGTCTCTTCCCCGCGTAGACGGACTCCGTGGCCTACGTACAGTTGGGGCCGCGTCTCATCCCCGGGGAGCACGGACCGTCCTCGCACCATCAGGGGGTTTCCACCACGATCTCCACGCGCCGGTTTTTTCGACGTCCCTCCGACGTTTCGTTCGGCGCAATCGGGGACTTGGGGCCAAAGGCCTCAATCTCGAGTGTTTGCGTCTGGATATCGTGCTCCTTGTCGAGATAATGTGCCACCGCCGCGGCTCGCTGAGCGGAAAGGTACCAGTTACTCGGATAGGTCTCCTTAAGGCTCGGGCCAATGGGGACGTTGTCTGTATAGCCTTTGATGCGAAACTCCGCGTTCGGATACTGCTGGTTGAGGGTCTGGGCATGCTGGTCGAGCTTCTCCTTGGCGCTGTCAAAGAGCCACGCGCTTCCCGAGGGGAAGTAGATCGGAGGGGTGAGGGTCCGTTCATTGACGGAGCGGGTCTTGCCCGTCCGGAGCGAGTCGTCCATCTGTTCGAGTCGAACGGCCATGTTTTGATTCACCGTCTGCAGCGAGTCGACCTCACTCTGGAGGTCGGACTGGAAGCCCCCCTGGCAACCAGCAACGATGAGAGCAACGAGGAGAACACTGAGCAGAAGACGCACACGCATAGAACCGGAGAGAGTGTTGTTCGGGCAGATCAGGGATCGTGTGAGGCAGGTGAGGGGGAAGGACCGAGAAGTCGAAAGCCGGTCTTCCCCGGTTGACTGACGAACGCAGGCAACGAGTTTTCTGTTCGTCCTGCTTGTTCGTGTGAGGGATCTGCATCAGGAAAGGGCGGCGAACACGTCTGTTTCCACGCGGTCCATGTGGCGGCGCAGGGTGTCGTAGCCGAGGTGGCGGTACGCCACAGACCAGCGGGCCCAGGTCACGCGCCGGATGCCTTCGTGGCGTTCGGGCTGGAAGGAGCGCTCGGGGGTGCGCATGAGATACCAGTACGTCGTCTTGACGGCGTAGACGTCTCCCTCGGGGTAGCCGTGCTGGGTGGTGCCGAGGGAACGGAGGAGATGGAGCGTTTCGACCCCGACCTCTTCGCGCACCTCCCGCAGCGCGCACGTCTGGAGGTCTTCACCCGGATCCTGATGTCCTTTCGGCAGGTCCCACACGCCACGCCGGTAGATGAGGAGGAGAGCGACATCGTTGGGAAGGGCGCAGGCCACGTATCCGCCGCCGGCCGTCACGGGTTGAGGCGGCCGGTACGGGTCGACGTTTTGAAGAGCGGGCGCGGGCACCGCCGACACATCCGCTGTGTCTCCGTCGAGCGATACAGACGTGTCGAGGGCCGTCGGGTCCACGACCAGAATGGGGCCCGTAGCCGCGTCCGCGGCGGCCTCAAAGGAGGTGTGGAGATGGAGGGCCTCGTCCGCGGTTGGTTGTAGGCCGTGCCGCTGGGCCGCGTCGAGGTCGTGTTCGGCGTTGAGGCAGTAGAAGAGAAGCATTGGACGAAGGAGAATAAGCAGGCCATGGAAGAGGCACCGAGCCGTCCCTCACGAATCACGATTCGGGCATCACGTTTCGATCGGTCCGAGGCGTCGTTGATGAGGAAAACGTCCAGTCGAAGAAAGAGCCTCTACATCGGCCACACGAGGGGGGCAGTAACCAGGAGGACGATCCAGAGGAGCACCTGCAGCACCCCGCCGACCCGCGTGAAGTCGAGGAAGCGGTAGTTGCCGGGGCCGTACACCATGAGGTTGGTCTGGTAG
>CAZTDC010000365.1:0-3711 GCA_964612165.1 uncultured Salinivenus sp. | reverse complement strand
ATTTAGTTTAGACCCTGAACGGAGTTTCTATGCCGCGTTCGGGATCCTCATTCTGTTTGCGTGCCTTGGAGGAACGTGGGGGCATGCGGCCCCGAGTCGAACGGCGCTGGCCGACGAGGGGGACCGGACGGAGGCGACGCGCGAGAAGCGTACCGCTCCCGCTCTCCGAGCCGACGCGGCAGCGGACCCGCCGGCAGAGCTCGACGGCGCGCCGCAGAATCTGTCCCTCGACAGTCCGACGAGCCCGGTGGTTCGGGCCTCCACCGACAGCAGCGGAGGGACGATCACCCTGGATCTCAAGTACAGCTACGAAGACGATGAGCCGGATTCGTCCCGAGTTATCATTAAAGATGGGAGCTTCAACAGGGCCATCTACGTGTTCGACGACGATGGAATGGAGCGGGAGGTTGATCGGGACGTGACGCTGAATTTGGCGGATCCGACCAGCACCAACGGCGTCGAGCGTGTCGAGACCGTTGGCGACAGCCTGGCGAACGAAGGTAGCTACGATATTGAAATCAGAGCGACCGATGAAAACGGCAACTTTACCGGCATTGACGACAACCAGGACTTTGTCAAGATCGATAACACGCCCCCGCCGGTGACCGGCGCAACGAAGTCGGCGGACCAGTTCTACGGGATTGGGGACACGCTCACGTTCGATATTAACTACGACGAGGCCGTCATTGTCGATGAGAGCGGCGGGACCCCGTCGATTAAACTGGACTTCAACGGGAGCACGAAGCAGGCGACGTACGCGTCGGGGAGCGGTACAAAAACGCTCACGTTTAACTACGTGGTGGAGGAAGGCGTTGAAGATGGCGACGGGATTGCGTTTGCCAGTACGACGATCCAGTTGAATTCCGGGACCCTCAAGGACGAAGCAGGCAACAACGCGGACCGGGACTTCAGCGGTGCGGCCCCGGACATCAGTGGGATGAAGGTGGACGGCATTCACGCGAAGATGCTGTCGGTGGACAGTCCGACGGACTCAACGTTCAAACAGACCACCCAGAACTTCGATGTCGAATACAGCTACGACGAGACGCGACCGGATGCCGTTCAGATCCGGCTCGTCGATCCCGTGGGCACGGTCGACGCGCGCTTCGATTTCGACGATAGCGGATACGGAGGCACCAACGGAACCCAATCTGTAACTCTGGATCTTGACGCCGCGGACAGCAGCTCGGTAACGGCGGGAACGACCTACGACCTGCGAGTGACGGCCGTTGACGTGGCGGGCAACGACACGACGACGACGGGGACGGACCTGCTGACCACCGACGATACGCCCCCAACCGTAACGCAAATCACCCGGTCGTCCCCAACCGAGAAGGAAGTCAACAACAGTACGGTCGTCTTTTCGGTGGCCTTCTCGGAGCTGGTTGAGAATATCGACGTGAGCGACTTCGCACTGGGGAGCATGCCGAGCGGCGGTGCGATGATCGACAATGTAAGCTCCGACAGCGCCCGGAGTGTAGAGGTCACGGTCAATTCAATCTCAGGGGATGGGGAGCTCAATCTGGACGTTGACGGTGGAACCGACATTCAGGATCGAGCGGAGAACGGGTTGGACGGAACTGAGCCGTCGACCGAAGAGGTGTACACCATCGACAACACGGTCCCGTCCATTTCGTCGGCGTCGACCGGCGACGCGGACGGAAATGGGAAGATTGACCGGATCACGCTTCAGTACACGGAGCCCGTCAACATCACCGACGGGGATGCAGGAAATCCCCTGCCGGGCTACTCGGTCGACGGCGGGTACACGATTGCCGACAGGAACTACAGCGCGACGAGTACAAGTAGCCTAACGCTCCGGCTTGAGGAGAGCGGGTCCCCAGACACCGATGCGACCCCGACGGTGAGTTACGACTCGACTGTAACCGGGACAAAGACCGTTGCCGACGCAGCGGACAACGAACAGTTCAACGAGGATAGCACAGCTACCGACGAGGCCCCCCCGGTGCTGACAATCGTGGAAACGGGAGCGAACTTCTCTGAGCTGTCGGTCGCGTTTAGTGAGCCGGTGTGGAGCGATTTAGGTCAGACCGGGGACCTCGAGGAGGCGGACTTTGATTACACCGATGCGTCCAACGGAGGCGTGTCGGTGTCCTCGGTCACACACACGGGAGGAGAGGAAACAATGACGCTCTCGCTGGGCGGAGAAGCAGAAGTCCGGGCGGATGAGCTGGCGGCGGCGGATCTGAGTTCGATCTACGACGGATCCGACAACGCGGCGCCGACCACTCCAGTGACGGTGGCCGACGGGACAGGACCGGATCTGGTGTCTGCGACGACGGGCGATGCCAATAACGACGGAACCGTCGACGAGATCACGCTGACTTATACCGAGCCGGTCGACGACGATTCGGTCCAGGCCGGCGACTTCAGCCTGTCGGATCCCTCCGGGACGGTGGATACAGCCAAGACAGGGACGTCGCCCGACGATGACGTGACGGTGCTTGGCGTCAGCGATCTGGGGAGCAACAACACAGCGGTTACGCCGAACGTGACGCTTTCTTCCGACGCGGTCGCAGACTCGGCCGGCAATACGGGCCCGTCGAGCCCGGCGTCGGAGGAGGCTGCTGACCGAGCATTGCCGGCTATTACGAGCGCTACGACGGTTGACCGCGACACGGACGGACGGGTCGACTCTGCAAGCATCGTCTTTTCGGAGCCGATCGATGACGGAACGGTCTCATCTGACAATTCTGGTGATTACAATTACGCGATCGGGGACTCCACGGTGACTGGATTTGACACGGGAGCGACCAGCAACGACGAACAGATTCAGCTCCAGCTTAGCGATGCCCGCGAAGTGCCCGGCACCGACGCGAAGGACGTAACCTACACGCCGGGCACGACCGCTGACACGACCGGCAACAAACTGGCCGACGTTGGTCCCGGAGACGTGGACGAAACCGATGAGGCAGACCCAGCAATCATAGATGGGACGTTGGCCGACGACAATAGCTACGTCGACGTGACCATCAGCGAGGATGCATACACCAACAGCAGCGGCGACGTCCTGGTGGCGGGAGACTTCTCACCTGCGATCGATCAGAATGGCGGGTCGGTGGACGGCTTCTCGATTGATGAGTTGACAACCACCGATGGAGAACCATTGACGGGAGGAGAAGACACCGTTCGGGCCCAGATTAGCCTCAACAACGCCCCAGCCAGTGGCGATGAGTTGATCGCGATTGAGCCCACAGATGGCTCGTCTGTTTACGACATTGTTGGCAATACGTTGGGGGCAGGTGAGTCCACCGACACGCTTCAGCTCAACGACCGGAAGCCTCCTTCGATCGTAAGTGCCAAAACCCTTGATCGGGACGCAGACGGGCAGGTTGACGCGGCGGACGTGACCTTCTCTGAGCCGATCGACGACCAGACGGTCTCGCCCGGCGATTACGCGCTTGGGGACTCCACGGTGACCGGATTTGACACGGGAGCCAGCAACGACGATGATCAGATTCAGCTCCGTCTTGACGAGTCCAGTGAGGTGGCGGGTACCGACACAGTGGAGGTGACCTATACAAAGGCCAATACTGCCGATAACACGGCCGACCTGGCGGGCAACGAACTGAACGATGTCAGTGACGGTGATCTGACCGAAATGGACGGGGCGAGCCCGGTACCGCTGACGGCGGAGGCGATCAGTGGCAAAGATTCGGTGACGGTGGCCTTCAGCGAGGGCGTCTATAC
>CAZTDC010000364.1:0-3717 GCA_964612165.1 uncultured Salinivenus sp. | reverse complement strand
ATCTTGAGACCAGTAGCAGTAGCCGCTCGCAAGCCGACTCAAATTTCCACCACCGTGACCAACACCGCTATTCAAAGCAGTCTCCGGTGGCTTGGTCGTTGTCCGCGCTTTCGTCCCCGTTTGATTCGCCCAGTATCTCCCGTCGGATTGCATGCAGGGCGGCTAGTATGAGACCGGCGAAAATCAGAAGGATAGTCAGTGGACTCTCGAGAGGTCCACAAGGTTGCTCGTCGGGTCCCGGAGTTACGGGCGGGTGTAGATGTCGATTCGGGTGTGACTGCGTACGACGGCGCTCGCGACCCAAGGTATGGAAGCGTTGACGTCTCTGCACCCAGCGTTCGGTGCGCACTAGGGTACTGGTTCTTGTCGAGTTTGATGCCTGCCTCCACAGCAGGCGACGACGACGGAATTTCGACGTAGGAGTCGGGGCTCTGGGGGACGCCAGCCGCGTTGAGAGTGGTATTCGACACTAGTTCCGGAAGCTCCGGGAGCTCCAACTGCCAACTGTTCCCGGCGATGTTGTCCGAGTGGATGTTTTCGATGTGGCTGCTGTCCCCCACCTGGGTGCCGATATTGTTGTACACCTCGCAGTCTGGAGCCGCATCATAAAAAGTGAAATCGTTGCCATGAACCTTATTTATGATATCCTTCTTTTGACCGTTCGCGACGCAGGTGTTGTTGTAGCACGTGATGGCTACGTCTGCGCCGTTCCAGCCGATTCCGGAGTAACCGTTCGCCCACGAGACGTTGTTTTGGATTCGGTGGCCGCCGTCGCCCTCGGCCGTCGACGCACCCAGTTTGATTCCCTTCCCGGGGGCCTCTCCGACTGGTTCTCCCTCTAAATTGAACCCATTTGCGAAGGCGACGTTGTACCGGATGACGAGGTTTCGGCTGTGGTAGAAGTCAAACCCATCGTCGGAGTTGTGGTGACAGACGTTGTACTCAATGAGAGTATCCACTCCCTTATGATCGGCTGTCCCTGTCACTTGGATACCGTCGGCGTCACCGCCGACGTTCGAACCGTTCTCGGCTGATATGGGGCCGAACCCGGCGTACACTTCACAGTCCCGGATGACGCCGCCGGTGCAACTTACGTACTGGATGCCGCTGCCACCCGCGTGATGGATGGTACAGAGTTCGACGGCCGGATTCGTCGACTCGTCGAAGTTGACGGCCGGCCCCGGAGTGTTCGCGAACTCGAGTCCCTGCACTAGGCAGTCAGTACATTGGAAAAACTGGAGCACACCATGACTGTTGGCGTGCCCGTCGACGGCGTTTGCGTCGATAATTGGTGTCTCATCGCCATAGGCGACGACTGCTAGATTCGCCACATCGTAGAAGACCATTCGGCTCGACCACTCGTAGGTCCCCCCGTGGAAGAACATCGTATCACCATCTTGAATGTTCCCCTGGTGGGAGATCGCTAGCGGCTTCAGCGAACGGAACGGCTTGTCGATCGTTCCGGGGCCGTCGTCGTCGCCGTCCGGGGCGATGTGGAACGTGCGGCCGTCTTCGACCTGTCGTCGGCGAGACTGTCGGTCGACGGTGGGGAGGGTGCCGCCGCTGAGCGCCGAACCGGCACGGAGGAACCCGCGGCGAGACAGATGCATCATATCTCGGGGATGGACGAGCGGGTGCTGCTACTTGGTACTACCTGAGCCACGGCAAAGTTGTAAAAATTGGTCACGGTCTATTATCACCGCTTTCGGTCGGAGGGCATCGATCCCGGCGACGACGCCGGGTCAAGGTGAGCGGGCGGAAAGTTGACTGGACCGATTCACGTGAGACTAAGGAGACCGTTCGTCGCCTAGACAGAGGGGACTGCACAGTTCCTCGTGCCCGCTCCATCGTTGCCCTCATACCGGTACCGGGAATAAAAGTAGTCGTTTCCTAAAACGGTTGAATCCCGGGCTCACATTCTGCACGCAATTGACCGTTTATTACGCCACAGAGCTCTTGATATCCACTAGTGTGCCCGATAAGTTTGAACCCTGTGAACGCACCATGCGCGCCCTTGTCGTCACCGTTAATCCTCTACTGGAGCCTTGGCCTAGTGCTCTCGCTCAATGTTATGTCAGCCTCTCGGTCCTGCATTCCTGACAATCACTATTGGATTATCAGCTCTTTTACTAACATATCAGGAGAGAAACATAAGCCTGATGACCGACGTACGGCAGGAGAGTCGCAAGATTAGCTGGCGACACGAGGTCGTAGACCCAGACCCACCGTGTGCCCGTCTCGGATTTTGTCTGACGACAGATCTCACCGGGAACGGTCGCGACGACATCATCGTCGGAGGTGCAGGCGACGCGTTCCCCGGCAAGGGACCCCTTTGGAAGGCAGTGCAGGAAGAGATGCCCTCATTTTCAGGCTTGCGTCGGTACGCCGGCGTCGGCGAAATGAATCTGTTCTGGTACGAAAATCCCGGTTGGGAGCGCCACGATGTCGCATTCGCTCCCTACCTCGGTGTTGGCGGCGCATTAGGCGATATCACAGGCAACGACACGATGGATGTGGTGGCCGGGCAGGGCATCCATCACCACGCAGTTTATTGATTCGAGCAGCCATCCGACCCCCGAGACAAGTGGCAGAGACACCTCGTCACCGATGTCTTCGAGACGTATCACGACATCCACGTCGCAGACGTCGACGGCGATGTTGATCGGGAAGTCATCGGCCTCTCACAAGAGAGCGGCGTCATATTCTACTACGATATCCCCGCGGATCCCCACCAGTCGCCGTGGCCCGACGACCATCGCCACATCATTGACGACAACACGAGCGTTGAGGGCGTCGACGTGGTCGACATCAACGGCGACGGCAACCCGGAGGTAATCGCAGGCACGAGCATTTACAGCCTCCACGACGGAGAGTGGGTACGAGAGGATGTCGTCACTGGGTGGGACGACACCCGCATCGCTGTGGCCGACCTTGACGGCGACCCTGAAATCGTCCTCTCGGAGGGGGATTCACCTCACTACGGTACGCACATGGGTCGCGTTGCGTGGCTGGACGCTCCAGATTGGGAGCCGATGTTGTTAAGAAGGACCTGTCTTGCCCCCACACAATAAAGATCGGCGATGTGACGGGTAACGGCGCACCCGACATCTACGTCGTCGAAATGGCGTTAGATGAGAACGACAACCCAGTTCACCTACTGTTCCGGAACGACGGTGAGGGAAACTTCGACCCACATATTTGTCTTTAGTTAAGGAATCGCAAGACAGCAGTACGATCTCTCTGTTATCGAAGTAGAGAGTAAGATCAGTTGTGAAACTAATTCAACTCTAATCAAAATAAGCCGATAAGCTTACTGTGCACCAAGTGCACGTCTTTTTGAGAGTGTCTAAGAGTATGACTCGAACCAAAATGGGCGTCTCAGTCCGAACCGAACTCGTTGATGAGCTTGATACACTCGTCAATGAGTGCTCAGATCTCGGAGCAAGTCGCTCCGAGATCGTTGAAGCGATCCTCACAGCCTATTTGCAGAGTGATGAAGAGAGAATCAAAAACACTCGAAAGCTGGTTATCCGTAACAGAAAACGCTCTAACTCGTAGAGAAGTCCGTGCACTCGGTGCACGGACTTCTTAGAGCGTTAATAGAAATTTCAAACTGACTGTATTGATATCAGGTATACTTTGAATGAATAGAAGGTGCCAATCTGTTGCTTAATACCGCTGCCGTCTTTCGTTTTTACTCTTAACTAAAGACGGATG
>CAZTDC010000363.1:0-3723 GCA_964612165.1 uncultured Salinivenus sp. | reverse complement strand
TCGCCTTGATGGTCTCGATTCTCGACGTACAAGATCGCTCACAGTTTTAATTATCTATACCCTCTTTTTTATTCTCATATCCGATTCGCTCCTTTCACACGGCCCCTTGCAGGTTGGAAAGTTGCGTGTTTTTGGGCGTCGTGGCGGAAAATAGATCAGACACTGCAGCGTGTGGCCCGGAGGGAGTTGGATTGAACTGCACAGGGGAAATATGATCAATTGTCTGTAGAAGAGGAGCAAAATGTTATGATGCGTGCAGTTCATTTCAGTGTTGCTCGTTGGTTCGTGATTCTATTCCTGTCGATGTCAGTCGTTGGGCTGGCTGGGTGCGATGATCCAAATCAACCAAAGCAGGAGGAATCGGACTCTCCCTCTACAACCCCTTCGAGATATGCCTACGGGACTCCTCCGGGCGATTCTCTGACTCCGGAGACCGTCGATATCGGACAGATTGGGGAGGACTCTATCCCCAAGGCAGTCGGGACTGCATCCACCTGGCAGGAGGCACATCAGCGCGTACGTGATTCATTGTCCTCTCCGTCCTCCGTGCCCCAATTCGTTCGAGAGCAGGGGGCTGCCCTTGAAATGTTCAGACAGTACTTGAATACGGATCGCTGGCGCGCAAATCTGACCAAAGAGAAGGTCGAGGCCCTCGAGTTTTATACGGAGCTTCTCGTCAAGAATCGAAGTCCCGAGAGTGAGTTCGTTTACGTCGGCCTTCGAGAGTTAGACGGTCAGTGGTCAGACCAGCGCATTATAGACGCGGCAGAGACAACCATTCAGGCGGCAGAGCAGAACTACACTCTACCAGACAAGCCGGAAGGCACTCCGGATGAGGCCCCGGAAACCAAACCAGCCCGCGTACTGGAGGCCAATCAAAAGCTGCAGCACATGATAGACCGAAAGCGGGCCAGCAGCTGAAAGACGAAAATTTCGCCATCAGAGGACGATTTTCCGGCGTGAGGGGATAAACCGGTTTTCATCCCACTGCCAGGCGCTCAAGTCGAAAAAACCACCCATCCCGGCGTCCGAAAACAGGCTGTGGGCCAAGCGTAGACCGGGAAGTGTAGGCCCGACGACAAGACGAACCCTTACTTGTCCCAGATGCCCTCCAGGGTGTACGGGCTCCCCTCCATGGCCCACACCTCACCGCGCACGTAGCGTCGGCCCCGACCAAGCTCGCCGATGGCCTTCATGTCGTCCTCGGTCAAGGAGAGGCCGGCCGCCGCCAAGTTTTCGTCGATGTGGGCGGGCGTTACCGACTTGGGAATGACCACCGTGTCTCGATGGAGCGCCCAGCTGATGAGGACCTGGCCGGCCGTCGCGTCGTGCCGGTCGGCAATCTCGTTGATCGTCGGGTCCTCCAGGAGGAGCGGCTCGTCCTCAGCCTTCATGCCATCGGGACGATCTTTGGACCCGAGGGGCGAGTACGCCGTGAGCGGCAGGTCCTGCTTCTCGGCGAAGGCCAGCAGGTCCCGCTGCGGGAGATAGGGATGCAATTCGACCTGATTCATCTCCGGCGGACGGTCGGCCGCGTCCATCAGGCGGCGTAGCTTCGGGACGTTGAAGTTGGAGACCCCGATATGCCGGGCCAGCCCCTCGTCCACGAGTTCTTCCATCGCCGCCCACGTTTCGGACAGCGGCACCTCGTCGAGCGACACGAAGTCGTCGGGCGACTTCGGCATGCCGGTGCCGCGCGTGCAGGCCACTGGCCAGTGCATCAGGTAGAGGTCGAGGGTGTCGAGCTGCAGGTCGTCGAGCGTCGACTCAAGGGCCGGGCGCACGTGCTCCGGGCGATGGGCGTCGTTCCAGAGCTTGGAGGTCACCCACACCTCGTCCCGGTCTACCACTCCTGCCTCGACGACGTCGGCAAGGGCCTGTCCTACCTCGGCCTCGTTGCCGTAGATGGACGCGCAGTCCAGGTGGCGGTACCCCGTGTCCAGGGCGTATTTCACGGCGTCGTACACCTCACCGGGGGCGGACTTCCACGTGCCGAGCCCGATCATGGGCAGTTCATCACCGTCGTCGAAGGAGAGGGTATCCATAGGAAGTTGAGCGCGTTTTCGGGAGAAGGAGCGCGAGTGAGCACAGGGAGTACGCCCTGCACCCCCCGTCGTTCGGGGCCAAAACGGCCGAAGGCCCATCATTGGCACGCAGACGGATGTGGGACCGGGCTTTTGGGCGGAACGTTTCAACTCTGAAGATCGGAAGGACCTCTGTCAGGGCTCGACCGTCGCCTCTGTACGCCACCCTCCCGACTCGTGTCGTGCCACAAGCTGCGGGCTACCGGGTATAGCCTCCGCGTCTTCCGTGCTTTCCCGACGCTCCCGACAAACAGAGGCACGTTGTCTCCACCGTGCTCGATCAGAGCGTCGACCTACGTCTGCGCCGATCATCTCCCCCCCTGAACCTTTCGCCGGTTTCTTCCTACCTTGCGAGGCCTCTTGATTTTTCTTTTCCCAGTCGTCCCAACGTCATGACCCTGAGCCTGGAGCGCATCAACGATGCTATCCATTTTCGCGGAACGAACGGCTCGTTCGACCTCCCGATTGCCTCCTCGGGCGACCAGGAGGGCCTGAGCCCGATGGAGATGGCGGCCCTCAGCGTCGTCGGCTGCAGCAGCATTGACCTCCTCACGATCCTGAACAAGCAGAAGCAGGAGGTCGACAACTTCAGTGCCCAAATCGACGGCGAGCGCGCTGAGGACCCACCGCGCGTCTTCACCGATCTCCACATGCACTACGAGTTGGCCGGGAACGTAGACCCGGATAAGGTGCATCGGGCCATCGAGCTGAGCCTGGACAAATACTGCTCGGTATCAAACATGGTGGATCAGACCGCCACCATCACCTACGCGTTCACCGTCAATGGGGACACGTATCAGCAGAACGAGTAATCCCGGCCTTTCCCGTAGTCGTCTCCCAAAAATCGCTCGTGCAAAGAGAACGAAAAAGTTGGACGGCCGGCAATGGGGGACGAACACATCCACAGAGTACCCGTCGGGTTTACTCTCAAGGGAGCGGGTTCGGATGGATGTCTGCGGAGACATGGGAAATCGCCTCCCTCCCGCCGAAATTCCCGGATTCTTTGCGTCGCAACTGTGGAATTCTCATCCGGGCCGTGCGCAATTCCCGTGTTCGCATTTTACGTTGTGGGACGCGTAGAGTCGCGGGAACTGCACGGGACCCCGTCCCGGCCCGCTGTCTGCTCATCTGGCATCGCCAACACATCGACCAACCGACCTTCTCATGGAAGTAGGAACCAACGAAGTTACGGGCTCGATCGTCGAGGTCATTGGCCCCGTCGTCGACGCCGAATTCCCGGAAGATCAGGTCCCCGACATTCTCGACGCCCTCCGGGTGGACCGGGAGGAGGGCGAAGACTTGATCTTGGAGGTGCAGCAGCACCTTGGCGAACGGCGGGTCCGCGCCATCGCCATGGACTCGACCGACGGCCTGCAGCGCGATCAGGACATCGTGGCCACCGGCCAGCCCATCAGTGTACCGATCGGCAAGGAGATTCGCGGCCGGCTTTTCAACGTCGTCGGAGAACCGATCGACGGCCTTCCCGAGCCCGATGTGGACGAGTACCGGCCCATCCACCAGGATCCGCCCGATTTCGAGACGCTTGCCGGATCGCAGGAGGTGTTGGAGACGGGCATCAAGGTGATGGACCTCATCCAGCCCGTGCCGAAGGGCGGAAAGGTCGGCCTCTTCGGCGGGG
>CAZTDC010000362.1:0-3728 GCA_964612165.1 uncultured Salinivenus sp. | reverse complement strand
ACCCGTTCTGGGAACGGGGGCTCCCCCAACGTGTCGGTTGGTGCTGGTCTCGCTAAGAAGCTGTTTCAATTTCAAGCGTTCTAGTGATGACGGTACGTAACGATGTCAAAACCGCTCATCCAGACCGTCCAATCCGAAAATTGCCCTCCAATGAGGCCCGTTTCTAAGAAAAGACCGTCGTCGAATCGAAAGACAGCCGTAAATTGAAACAGGTTCTAAAGACGGGCCTGCCCCAGCGCGGGCAAACACAGTCTTCGTCGGGTCACCGTCGGAGCCGTAGCGCCCCCTTGACCCATCAGAAGCAGGAGACAGTCCATTTCTTTGGCTCTTTTTTTGTGGTCTAGAAAGCACACAGCGGTTCCGGTCCGCCATGCCACGCTGGACGCGTCTTGCGTAGAAGCAATGGCATGGACGGTCTCTCAGGATTCCTCTCTCGGCTGAAGCAGTGGTGGCAGTTGCTGGTTGCCCCATCGGCACTTGAACCAGTGGGGAAGCCGACACATCTCGAGGCGATAATCCGCCTCCGCACCCACGATTGACGACCCTTCCTCATGCATGCAATCCTGCAATGACCGACAACCGAATGCAACCGGATGAGAAGAACGGGAGCATGAGTGCGTCACGCCTTCAGGACGCGCCCCGTATTCTGATCGTCGAAAACACTCAATCTACGCGGGAGCTCATCGGACAGGAGTTGCAGGGACACTATCAGATCCAAACCACCGCTACTTACGAGCAGGCCCTCCGCCATGCCCGGACCGTTCAGTTTGACGGCATCCTGATGGGCGCGAGTCTTCGCGGGGTGGATGCGGGCATGAAGCTGATAGAGGCGATGCGCTCGCTGGAGGGCTACAGCGAGGTCCCGATCATCTCTATTATTGGCCCCTCGCTCCCCGAGGCCCGCGAGCAGCTGGCCGACGCGGGCGCCGACGATTTCCTGCGCATGCCCTTCGTCCGATCGGAGCTCCTCGACCGTCTCCAAACGCACGTAGAGAGCACGTAGCCCCTGCGCGAAGAGCCCTTCTGCTCTACCGGCGTAGCGTTGAGCGTCATGGACTGGACTCCCTGATGGATGTAGAGGAGGACGTGCAAAAAATGCTGATTCGTCGGGGGACAGACAGAAAGCACGTGCAGTCTCAATGTCACGGCGATCGCATCTTACTTTCGGTCGCCTGCTTCCGGCTCTGTCAGCGTGACACGCTCTCTCCCACGCCCCCAAGCGCCCTTTCGCTCGTGCTGTTCCGGCACTCGCGCCGATCGGAGAGAACAGGGCCTCCATCCCCAGAAGAAACATCCCAAGGACGATTGCCCTGGTCTCAATGTTCGATTCTTGGGGAAGTCCGACCTGTCTTCTATACTTGAATCCCCCTTGACGGGAAGTTTCCTCGACATCCCCAGCCATAGTTTTCCGTCCCACCGTGTCCCGTCGCTGCTCCCTCCTCTTCGCTGTTGCGCTCGCACTCGTTCTCGGCTTCGCCGCAGCCTGTGCCTCCTCTTCCGAGTCTGACGACTCGAAGCCAACCATCGACGGCGTCGGGGAACCGGCCTGGGTGCAGGACGCCGTCGTATACGAGGTGTTCGTGCCTGATGCCTCCGAAGAGGGCACCTTTCGCGGGCTGATTGACCGCCTCGACGAGATCGAACAGATGGGGATCACCACGCTCTGGCTCATGCCCATCCACCCAATTGGGGAAGAACGCCGGAAAGACGACATTGGCGCCCTTGGGTCCCCCTACTCGATTCAGGACTACTACGCGGTGAACCCCGACTACGGGAGCAAGGAGGACTTTCAGGCCCTCGTCGATTCGGTCCACGCCCGTGACATGCACCTCATTCTCGACCTGGTGGCGAACCACACGGCCTGGGACCATCCCTGGCTCGAGGAGAATCCGGACATGTACACGCCGGGCCCGATCGACGGCTTCACCGTGCCGGTGCTCAACGGCGACACGACCGACTGGACCGACGTCGTGGACCTCAACTACGAGAATCCGCAGACCCGCCAGTCGATGATCGACATCATGCAGTACTGGGTCCGCGAGTTTGACGTGGACGGCTACCGCGCCGACGTGGCCGGCGCAGTCCCCATGGACTTCTGGAACGCCGCCATCGACTCGGTCGAAACGATTAAGCCGGTCCTGATGCTGGCCGAGGACGCCCAGCCGGAAATGCACGAGGTGGGCTTTGACTACACCTACGCCTGGCCGTATTACAGCAGGCTGAAGCAGGTGTGGAATGAAGAGGTGCCAGCGGAAAGCCTCGCCGCGCAGGTCAACACGACGCTCAATGAACTGCCGCAGGCGGCCCAACGGCTGCGCTTTACGACGAACCACGACGAAAGCATGTGGGACGCCACGCCCCCGGAGCTCTTTGGAGGGACCAAGGGAGCAAAGGCCGCCTTCCTTCTCACCACAACAATGCCGGGCGCGCCGCTGGTCTACAACGGGCAGGAGCTGGGCGTATCCGACACGGTTTCCTTCTTCGCCCGCACCCCGTACGACTGGAGCCAGGACGCCGCGGTTACGGACTTCTTTCGTGACTACTTGACCCTCTATCGGAACAGTCCGGCCCTCCACGCGGGCTCCCTTGAGGTGCACCATGCGGGCCGACGCGCCCTCCTCTACAGCCGAAAAACGGAGAACGCCGAGATGATGATGGCCGTCAACACGCGGTCGAAAACCGTGAATGTAGGTATTCCGTCGAAGTACAAGGATGCTTCCCTGAATAATGCTCTCACCGGCGCCTCGGTCAGCCAGGACACATTGGATCTCGGCAGCTACGGCTATCGACTGTTCCGCGTCGACTCGAAATAAGCAAGTGCAGCCGCCAACCTGACCTGTGCCAGTTCGTTGGAGATGCTCGGTTTTCCTGTTTGACGGAGCTGAAAGACCGTCCCTTCTGCGCGAAGCCTCGGTCTTTCGTCCGTGCCCATGTACGTTGAGCTCCACTTGTCCGGATTGGTATGGTCTCGTCCGAAGAGCCGACGACGGAGCACACTGAGGACGAGTCCACCGGGAGTCGCCCCTCCGAAGTGCCCCACCGCGACCTTGACCTTTGGCTGCTCTTTGCGGTCACGATCGTGGCGGTGGGCAACGTGTCGAGCGTGGCCCCGTCCTTCCCGCAGGTAATCGACGTGTTTGATATTTCGCGGGTGCAGGTCGGCTGGGTGGTCACGGCCTACTCCCTGCCGGGCATTCTGAGTGCTCCGTTCGCCGGCGTGATGGCCGATCGGGTGGGGCGGAAGCGCGTTCTGGTGCCCACGATGTTCGTGTTTGGGGTGGCGGGAGGGGCGTGTGCGCTGGCCCGCTCCTTTCCCGTGCTGCTCCTTCTTCGCGTCTTTCAGGGGGCCGCCGCAGCCCCGCTCGTCGGGCTGGCGGTCACCATCATCGGGGATCGGTACAAGGGCACCGCTCGGGCCGCGGCCATCGGGTACAACGCCTCGGCCCTCAACGTGGGGACGGCGACCTACCCGGCCCTCGGGGGCGGCCTGGCGGCCATCGCGTGGTTTTGGCCGTTCGCCCTACCGCTGCTGGCGCTGCCCGTGGCGGCAGCCGTGATGTGGAAGCTGGAGGCGCCGCCCGTGGACCGGGCGCAGACCCTCTGGGATTATCTCGACGTGGCCCGCGACCGGCTCACCGACCGGCGCGTGCTGGGCCTGCTCGGGATCAACCTAGGCGTCTTCATTCTCATCTTCGGGGCCTTCCTGACGTACGTGCCGGAGCTGCTGG
>CAZTDC010000361.1:0-3730 GCA_964612165.1 uncultured Salinivenus sp. | reverse complement strand
GTGGCCTGCAGCTGCTGGGCCTCCGTGTTGCCGCTGAGGTGACCGTAGTCCTCGAAGCTCTCGACGTGGAAGTACACGCCCTGATCCGTCGTGTAGGCGTGACCCTTCTCAACGAGCTCGATGACGGCCTCCAGCTGATCGGTCACGTGCTCAGTGGCGCGGGGACGCACCTCCGGCTCGCGCAGGTTGAGTGCGCGCCAGTCTTTTAGGAACGCCTCCGTGTAGTGCCGGGCCAGGTCGTAGATGTTGGCGAAGCGCTCCCCCTCCCGCTCCAGAGCCTGCTGCATCTTGTCCTCGCCGCCGGGATCCACGAGGTCGTCCTGCGTGAGGTGCCCCACGTCGGTAATGTTGCTGACGTTGGTCACCTTCCAGCCAAGGGCCTCGGCCGTGCGGCGGATGAGATCCGCCGTGATGAATGAGCGGAAGTTGCCGATGTGGGCGTAGGTATACACCGTGGGCCCGCAGCTGTAGAAGCGGAGGTGTTCCTCCTCGATGGGCTCGACCGGCTCGGTCTCGTGCGTGAGGGTGTTGTAGAGACGAAACGTGAGGGACGACATGCGGCCGCGCGGGTTTGCGAGAAGACCAACTCGTCCCTGCGTACCTGACGCGTGAGGGATTGTGCCGGATTCGAGTCGAGTTCACGCGGGGCTGACTCTCCAATACCATACTGCCAATCATGTAGCGAAACCCGAACCCTTTCCAGTCAACCCGTCGCCGCTGTTGACGTGATTGTCGCCGACGTTGACGGAGACCCTCCAGAATGATAGCTCGCGCTACTGCTCCCGAAAGCGCGACTCGACGGCGTTGGTGAAGTGGACGGCTGCGTCGCTGTAGATGTTGACCTTGTACGTCCGAAAGATGTCGCTGGCAATAATCTCGGACGCCTCTCCCCAGCTGTCGGCGCTGCGAAGGCGCTGGAGCACCTGCCGGTAGGCCGTTTTGTCGCCGTTGAAGAGCTGTCGTACATACACGGCGCGGTGGGGCGGGTCGGTGGTCCCCAGGATTTCGCGTTCGAGTGCCTCGAGCCCATCCTCGAACTGCGGGGTGGACGGCGCCGACGACCCAGACGAGGAAGTGCGTGACGAAGGGGGCTCGGCCGACTCCTTCGGAGCCGCCACGTCGGCCCCGGACGGCTCCTCGTCTCTCGTAACCGCGTCCGAGACCCGCTCTTCCCGGTCGCGCCGAAACTGGGCCCAGAGGGGCTGCTGTCGCTCCTCCGATTGGCTATCGCTCCCATCACTCTCTGCCGAACCGGATCGGCCCTGCTGAAATCGTTTCCAGAGCGGAGTGGCCTCCTCGCCCTCCTGCGACGGCTGGGGTGCGCTGCTTCCCTCGGGCCGGGCCGCCCCCGCAACGCCCCAGATTTCGTCGTCGGAGGAGGGGTCCGGTCGGGGGGAGGCCTCCTCCTCAGGCGCCGAAGGCGTAGCGGGAGATCGATCCGGCGACGGAGACGAGGACGTCGTCGTCTGTTCTGAATCCGTCTCGCGGTCGGGCGGGGCGGACCTGGTTTTCGTCTCCTCGATGAGTCGATAGAGCACCTTCGGTCCCACCTCGTCGTGGCCCTCCTCCTCGTACCGCGTCAGGTGCCTCTCAATGGTGTCGGCCTTCTTCTCCGCAAAAAAGGTCTGCAGAAACACAATCGGGATGCGCTCCCGACCGGTGGCCCGCCGGGACACTTTGAAAAGCGGCTCGAGCAGCCGAAGCCATCGGTCGGCCCCGAAGCCGGAGGTGACCCGCTCGTCGATGCGGTGCAGGAACTGCTCAAACCGATCGGGTCCAAAGGAATCCAGATTTTTCTTCTCGGCAAACGCGTGCACGGCTTCCCGTAGGTAGGCGTATGGGCCAAAAAAGTTCATTCGCCACCTGATCTCGGAGAGACGAACCGCCTCCTCCCGATCGCCGAAAACGAAGTCGGTGAGCACGTACACGGGCCGAACGAGGTACGCCGTGGTGTGCCGGGTGGCCTGGCGCAGCGTCTTTTCCCATTCGTCCGGCGGGACCTGGGTGTGGGTCCCCATTGCTTCGAAGAAGGTGCGCACGGCCTGCTCCATCTCCGGATGGTCGTAGTCGACCCAGTCGCTGCGGGCTCGGCGCAGGCGACGGGCCTCCCGGCGGCTGTAGTAATCCAGGAGTTGGCCGAGAAAGTGAGCCACCGGCGCCGGCATCGCGTCGTCGGCCCAGTCCGCTCGGGTGTACGCGCGGTCGGCCGGGAACGAGCGCAGGAGACGCTCGAAGAGGGGATCGGAAAGCGAGCGGGGCATGAGCGAAACGAAGCGATACGGAAAATCGGCGAATGGGCGCTGATGTATAACACGTGTTCCGAAGGAGAGGTTTTCCGAGCGGGCGGCCCCACATTTCAATTTGAGTTGAGCGACGGCGTTACTTCAGTCCAATCGCCGATACTCATGCGCACGCCCTCCCTCAGCACGGCTGGGATGGCCCTTCTAAACGACTCCCAGCCCTCGTCTGTCCTGCACACGCAATTGCCCTGATCTTCCTTTTTCACTATGGACATCGGGTCCATTCGCACTCTATTTTCATCAGGTCGATTCCGAGTGACAGTCGTTTTCTGTGCCGTGTCTCGTTCTGCACGCCGTACGAACCGGCTCCCGTCCGCCACCTGGCCACAACGGCTGGTGTATGGGCTGCTCGTGGGCGTTCTGTGCGGGGCGGCCCTTCTGCTGGCCGAGGGGCTCGACGTGGCGGCCCGTGCCGCCGGCCTGCGCCTATGGGCACTGGCGGGGGCGGGCCTGTTCGCGATGGCCCCGCCCAACGTGCTGCTCCCCGATCCTAACGCCCCCCTGCTCCAGCTGCTGAACTGGCCGCCCGGGCGCCTGCTTCGGTACCAGCTCCGGCGCCTTACGCCCCTGGTCGCACTCGTGGTCGTTCCGGCCCTCCTCCTGGCGTATGTGGATCCCGGAAGCGCCCGCGCAACGGTTCAGCATCTCGGGGCCAAGACGGCGGCGCTGGGCCAGGCCCTGTTGCTGATCCTGGGAACGGCGGGCGACAGCTTCGTCCACTTCGCCACGCTGGGCCCCCGGTCGCAGGCCTGGCAGGAGGGACGAGCCGGACAATGGTACCGCCGGTCGGTTGAAGAGCGGGGGCAGGGCGTGAGCCTGCCGCGCGGCCTCGTGCCGGCCCTGTTCGCCACTACCCGCTGCTTTGTTGTCGGCCTCATAGCGGTCATCATCAGCGGCGCGGGCGCAGAGGCGGGCCTTTCCCTCGTGGCCTGGGCCCCGGGCGTCGTCCTGCTCGGCTGGGCCGGCATCCGCCTCTGGCGGGAACGGGCCGTGTACGACCGGCACTTCTACCACACCACTGCCTTCTACGACGAAGTGATGGGCGGGGGCGTCCTGCAGGCGGAGGGCCGCGACCCGATCCCGTACGACGCCCTCTACTGGGTACTGCCACGCTGGCGCCCCGCCACCTGGGCGAGCCTGCGCCAGCTCGACCGTCGCCTGCCACTGGGCCGTCTCGTGGTCCTCGCCCACGCCGGGCTCTGGCTGCTCTGCGCACGAGGCGTCCCGTCCGTGCTCGTTGCCGGCTACCTCACAACCCTCTTCGTGGCTCAGGTCGCCACCTGCGGACTGCTCATCACCGACGCAGCGGCCCCCCTCCCCTTCCAGCGCCCCCTCCAGTCCACACTCGACTGGATCGTCACCCGCACGTTCGTGAACCTGCGCTGGCTCGGGGCCCATGCGGGCAGCCTGGGCCTCGTTGCCCTGTTTTC
>CAZTDC010000360.1:0-3751 GCA_964612165.1 uncultured Salinivenus sp. | reverse complement strand
ACAGCCACCGGTCCGCCAGGGAGAGGGCACTGGTTCGAACGGGGATGTCGGACGCGGCCAAAAGCATGGTGGGAAAATGAGGACAGCAGACACGGATACAAACCCATCACATCCTATCGCACGACCGTTACGCGCTGGGTCTGCGTTTTCCCGTTGGCCTGCAGGCGGAGGAAGTAGACGCCGCTCGACAGCCCGTTGGTCTCAAGACGGGCGGTTTGTGCCTCGCTCGCGGGTGGCGTGCCGCGGTAGAGGGTACGCACCTGCTGGCCGAGCGTGTTGTAGAGGGTGATCGTCGTCTCGGCCTGTTTTTTGACCGCGAAGGAGAGGGTGGCCCGGTCCTGCACGGGGTTCGGCGCCGGGGCGCCCAACTGCAGGGCCTCCTGCATCGTGAGCTCGACGATTACCGGGTCGTGGACGGTCGTCGTGCCGTCGAGGTCTCGCTGCTGGAGGCGGAACCGGTGGGTGCCCACCGCCAGGTCCTCGACGCTAAAGCGATAGGACTGCGGCTGACGGGTCGTGCCCTCTCCCTCCACGAAGCCGACCTTCGACCAGGTATTCCGCTCCGGCCCTTGGTGCTGGACGCGGAAGCCGGCATTGCTCGTTTCCGAGGCGGTCGTCCAGTTCAGCTCGACGGCCTGCTCGCCGGTTTGCGCGGCCTCGAACGCGGCGAGCTCGACCGGAAGCGGAGCGGTATCGTTCTCGAAGCGGTACAGCTCGATACCGGAGGCAGCGTCCGTAGCGGTCACATACAGGTCGGTGCCCGAGGAACTCCCATCGTCGAAGGCAACCGGTGCGGTGCCCCCTCCAGTGGGCGGCCCGGGATTCAAATCGATACTTGAGACGCTGGAGCCGTCGTACGCGTGGGGTTCCCGTCCCCCAGCCTCGGTGGTGGCCGAAAAGTAGAGCTGGCCCCCAAAGACCGTCAGGGACTTCGGCTTCGAATCGACGCTGCCTCCGGGATTAATGTCGGACACCTCGCTGTCCGAGGAGCCGTCGTAGACGTGGAGCTCCCGGTCGCTCCCATCGTAGGCGCTGTAGTAAAGACCGCCGTCGTAGGAGGCGAGATGGGTTGGCTCCGAATCGCCAAAGGGATTGATGTCCGCAATCTCGCTCGTACCGGACCCGTTGTATCCCCAGAGCTCGACCCCATTCCCCGTTCCCCCATCGGCCTGAAAGTACAGCACCCCATCGTGGACGGCCAGATTCAAAGGTTCGTCGGGGAAACCAGCTAGTCTGGAGGATCCAGACGGATTGACGTCGACCTCGCTGTCGCTGCCGTCGTACACGTGGAGCTCCCGGTCGGTGCCGTCGTCGGCGTAGTAGCAGAGGGTGCCGTCGTACACGGTGAGGTACCATGGATTTGAACTACCGGACCCGTTGATGTCGGCTACTTCACTGTCGGAGCCGTCGTAGGCGTGCAACTCGGTGTCGGTGCCGTCGTCGGCGGAGTAATACAGTTTTGGGCCGCCGCCCGGGTCGTACACAGTGAGAAATCGGGGATCCGAGTCGCCGGAACCGTTGATGTCGATCTCCTGGAACGTGGTCCCATCAAACTCCCAGAGCTCCCGATCGCCATCCACCCTGGCCGAAAAGTATAATTTTCCGTCGTAGACGGTAAATTCTGCGGGACCGGACCCACCCGAAGAGTTGAGATCGGCGACCTGGCTGATGCTGGACCCGTCGTATTTCCAAATTTCCGATCCGCTCTGTCCCCCGTCGGCCCGGAAGTAGAGGGTGTTGTTGTAGACCACCTTGTCGTACTCCTTAGAAACGCCGTTCGAGACGTTGTTGGGGAATGTGAGCTCCGACACCGTTCCGCCGTCGAGTTGATGGAGCGTGCCTTCGGCGTTGAAGAACAGCTTGGCGCCACTCCCATCGTCGTAAACGGTAAGGTGGTGCGGCGATGAACTGTTGGATCCCCCACCATCAATGTCGGCCACCTCGCTGTCGGTGCCGTCGTAGGCGTGGAGTTCCCGGTCGCCGCCGTCGTAGGCAGCGTAGTAAAGTGTTCCATCGTGCACCGCGAGGTCTGTAGGTCTCGACGAGCCACTGCCATTAATGTCGATTTCGGTGTCGGTGCCGTCATAGGCGTGTAATTCTAGGTCGGTGCCGTCGTACGCGCTGTAATACAATTTTGGGCCGCCGCCGTCATCGTATACCGTGAGTCCTTCTAGGTCGGAACTGACGTTCGTACCACTATTGATGTCGGCCACCTCGTTGTCGGAGGAGCCGTCGTACGCATGCAGCTCTCGGTCGCTTCCGTCATCGGCACTGTAGTAGAGCCTCCCGTCGTACACGGTGAGCCACTCGGGTCGGGAGCCGCTACTGGAGCCGCTATTGATGTCGGCCACCTCGTTGTCGGAACCGTCGTAGGCGTGCAGCTCCCAGTCACTGCCGTCATCGGCATTATAGTAGAGCGTCCCGTCGTACACGGTGAGGAACTGCGGTCGGGAGCTGCTACTGCTCTCCCCGTCAATATCGGCCACCTCGTCGTCGGAGGTCCCGTCGTAGGCGTGCAGCTCTCGGTCGCTGCCGTCATCGGCACTGTAGTAGAGCGTCCCGTCGTACACGGTCAGGTATCTTGGAAATGAACTTCCTGCCCCCGTATTGATGTCGGCCGCCAGACTTACGGTAGAACCATCATAAACGAAAAGCTCCCTTCCCTTTGTATTTGACCGTGCGCGGAAGTACAGTTTCGGCCCGGAGCCGTCATCGTACACGGCGAAGTCGCGGGGCTCCGAGGGGTTGTCCGGGCCCCTTACGTTCGTGACCTGTCGCAGCGTCGACCCGTCATAACAGAACAGCTCCTCACTGTCGTAGTCGAGATTCGTGAGTGACAGACAGAGCTCGGTCGTGCCGCCATGAGAATACGTCACTGCAACCTCCTTATCCGGCGTCGTAGGTCTGTCTAAATCATCCGGGAATGACATAGAGACGGGGCTCGAAAACCGCTCGGCCACGCGTTCGGGCTGACTCTGCACGGTTTGCGGCGACCCCGCCGCCGCTAGGAGGCCGGCCACTGCAAGCACGACCGTAATCTCGAAAAACCGATTATTCCGAAACGAGTGTGAGAAGGAAGAGAGAAAATCGGTCATGGCGGTACTCGAAATGATTTTAGAAAATGAAATGGCGGTCCGGGGCATCTGACTCGGCGACACGGTTTCCACAGGAGATTGGGGGCCGCGGAACCCCATCGTCAGACGTTACAAGACCCGTCTAGAGACAGGTCGGCTGCTCCCATCCCCTTAAGAAGTTAGATCAGACTTGGGCGCCGTTAGAGGCCGGGCGACGTGAAGGGCACGACCGTATCCACGTCTTTGGCGGTGAAGGAGCCCTCGATCCGAACCGTGTCGCGCTGGACGGCGGTGCCGGACACGACGATCTCCATGGCCCGCGTGTCGATGGAGCCGGCCACCTTGTCCGCGCTCGACTCGTCGAGCGTAAGGGTGCCGTCGAGCACCACGTAGACGGGGTTGTCCTGCTGGCCGGACCCGAATTCTTCGTAGAGCACGCCCGCAAAGTCGGAGGGACGAAGCTCGCCGCCGCTTCCGAAGCTGTACGTTCCGCTGCCGGGCCGGGACGACTCGCGCGCCACGAAGCCAAAGAGCCCCTGCGTGGCCGTCTGCTCCGAGAACGACTCGTCGTCACTCATATAGACCCCGAAGACCTGCTTGCCCGTCTCGGGATCTTCCTGATCGACAAAGAAGGAGAAGCCGCTCAGGTCCTTCTGCTCGGCCGCCGCCAGGCTCGC
>CAZTDC010000359.1:0-3770 GCA_964612165.1 uncultured Salinivenus sp. | reverse complement strand
TCGTGGCCGACCTCGCGGAGATGCTTGGGCTCCCGGAGCAAACGCTCGGCCACCTAACCGGGGGCGGGACGGTCGCCAACCTCGAAGCGCTCTGGGTGGCGCGCGAACTGCATCCCGATCGGGGACTCGCCGTCAGCGAAGACGCGCACTACACCCACGGCCGCATGAGCGACGTGCTCAATCTGGACGTCCTCAGCGTCCCGACCGACGCCCGGGGCCGCATGGATCTCGACGCCCTGGCCGACGTGCTCGGACGCGACACCGTCGGAACCGTCGTCCTCACCGCCGGCACCACGGGCCTGGGCAGCGTGGACCCGATTGTCGACGCCGTTTCGCTCTGTGACGCCCATGACGTGCGCGTCCACGTCGACGCGGCGTACGGGGGCTTCTTCCGCCTTATGACAGAAGAGGCCGCACCCGCCCTGGACGGCTTTCCTGCCGAGCACTTCGACGCCATCAAACACGCCGATTCGGTGGCCATCGATCCGCACAAGCACGGCCTCCAGCCCTACGGCTGCGGGTGCATCCTCTTCCGGGACCCGACGGTTGGCCGCTTCTACCAGCACGACTCCCCCTACACCTACTTCACCTCCGACGAGCTTCACCTCGGCGAGATTAGCCTCGAGTGCTCGCGGGCAGGGGCCGCGGCCGGGGCGCTCTGGTGTACGCTCCGGGCCCTGCCCCTTGCGCCGGACGACGGGGTCGGTCCCATCCTCGCCGCCTGCCTCCGCGCTGCTCGCACCTGGGCCGGCCAGATCACTGAAGCGGAGCCCCTAACCCTCCTCACTCCGCCGGAAACCGACATCGTGGCGTATTTTCCCACGCCGGAGTCCCCGACCCTCTCGGCCGTCGACGCGGCGAGCCAGGCCCTGTTCGAGGCGGCCATGAACGACCCCGACGATCCCATCTTCACGAGCCTCTACCGGCTGCCTGCCGACGCCCTCACGACCCTCCAACCGTCCCTGGAAGCCGACCAGGACGAAGCGGCCGTCCTGCGGAGCGTCCTCATGAAACCCGAACACGACACCCACGCAGACGCCCTGGTCGACCAGCTTAATGCGCTTGCCCGCGAGCAGACCCACTGAATCCGCGCCTTCTCACCGAATCACCCTGGTGTTGCAACGAAGTGTAGGAACGAACCTGTTCCTCCATCCGGAGACCCCTGAGCGAGGCTTACACGCAGAGACCCACACCTGCTTGCCAGGTCGAGTTGGAGGATAGCGGCCTTCGCGCTCACGAATGACACCGCCATCGAATAACCCAGGGTGTATGGAGCCTGATTGAAAGCCCCCCCGACCCCTCGGCGGCGGTTGTGAAATCAGCCTGGCGGTGTTACCTTTCGGATGAGCCTGGATCGGCACCTTGTGAGCGCCAATCTCATGCTATTCTCACCAGCGTCTCGGTCCCTTTTGCCCGTCCGATGTATGGGATTCCCGGGAGTTCAACCTCCTGCGGCGGATCGACGGCTCGGTGAGCTGGAAGCCCGTAGGCACGCCTCGGACCACGTTCCGCGTACGTGTCTGTAACATAGGGTGCACATATTTGTCCTTCTCGGCAGTTACGGCCCCGCAGCGGCCTCCCTCACGCATAATTGCACAGTATGGCTTCCTCCGGCTCCTCCAAGAAACAGGGATCAGTCCCCGTGGTCTCAACGCGCCGCAAAATGGAGGTTCTGGGCCTGATCCTCATGGTGCTAGCGCTCCTCCTCACGCTGGCGTTCGTGACCTACCAGCCGGCAGACGACGCAGTGGCCCAGACCGCACCCCTGCTCGATGCCCTGCTCAACCCCAGCCAGTATCCGCCCGTCGGAAATGCTCTAGGCCTCCTGGGCGCGGAACTGGCGCGGACGCTCGTCCCCGGCTTCCTGGGGTACAGCATCCTCTTCTACAGCCTCTCCCTGATGGTCTGGGGCTACGCTATCTTTCGGCACTGGGCCCTGCGGCCCCTCCTCTACCCCACCGGCCTGGTGCTGCTCTCCGCCTTCGTGACCGCCGATCTCGTGGGATGGTTTGCCCACACCCTCGACACCGATCTGGTGCGCTGGGCCGGCGCCGTCGGCATGGGAATGGCCGGCTGGATGCAGGGCGTCTTCGGACAGGTCGGCTCGTTGATCCTGCTTATGCTGGTGGTGGCGGTGATGCTCATGCTCGTGGTCGACCACGACATCCAGCGCTCCGTGGACCGGCTCATCGCCGCCGTTCGGCAAATTGAGGCGAAACTGGAGTCCTGGTGGACTGCCTGGAAGGAGCGACGGGCTCGCAAGCGGAAGGAGAAGAAAAAGCAGCGTGCCCGCCAGAAAAAAGAGACGGCACAGGACGAAACCACGCAAAAGACCGCCGACGCCGATCGCTCAGCGCCGACCGACGCATCGTCGACCGAGTCGACCGCTGACGAGACGGCCGAGCGAGAACAGGACCAGGAGGAGCCCTCCCCGTCACAGGGTCCCTCCGAATCGGACGAGACGTCAGACGAGGATAGCGAAACGGAGGATCCCAAACCCACGGCCGACGACCCGCCTCCCCCCCCACCTGTGACCATCCAGGTCCCGGAAAACGCAGGCGATGGGCGCCCGATTCGTCGCAACGATCTCTTTCGGAATCGTCTCGCCGACCCCACTGAGGAAGGAGAGACGGACGACCAGGAGGACTCGACCGACGAGTTCGACCTCGAGCAGCTAGAAGAGGAGTTCGGCGAAGCCTTTGAGGAGACCACGCCCGACTCTGAGGAGGCCGACGAGGCCAACTGGTATGAAGAATACGCGCCTGAAGAGTCTCCCGACGAATCCGACCAACAGACGGAGGAGCACGACGACCGCACCTCGGCCGACGAGCAGGACGCCGAGCCTCGTCCGTCGGCTCCTCCACCAACCGCCCGCTCCTCGACGGATCAACAGCAGGAGCCGTCCGCCTCTGACGAAGCCGACGCGGATTCCACTGAGGCTGCTGATCGGGCCCCCGCTGCGCCGTCTGATCCCCAAGAGTCGTCTCCACCGACCGACGAGCCCGTTTCGAGAGCCGACCGGGAGGATGCAGACCCTGACTCGGCTGCTCCGGCCGACGAGGACGATATGGATGATGAGCGTGCTGCTGACGTGGACGACGTGGAGCTCACCGTCCAAGAACGGGTCGAGGAGGAGAAGGCCGACGAAATTGAACGTCCCGCCGAGACGCCCGAACAGGTCGATTATGAACCCCCGCCGCTCGATCTCCTCGTCGAACCCGGCGATCAGGACCCCTCGGTCGATCGCGAGGAGCTGGAGAAGAACAAGCGCATCCTGCTCGACAAGCTCGACACCTACAACGTCGAGATCGAGGACATCAGCGCCGTCGTGGGACCCACCGTCACGCGGTACGAGCTCACCCCCGCTCCCGGCGTCAAGGTGAGCCGCATCAAGTCCCTCGAAGACGACCTGGCCATGGCCATGGCGGCATCGGGCGTCCGCATGCTCGCCCCGATTCCCGGCAAGTCGGCCATCGGCGTCGAGATTCCCAATCAGAACCGGGAGCTCGTGCGGCTGCGCGAGATCCTCGGCACGGCCAAATTCCGCGACACCGACATGACCCTCCCCCTCCCGATGGGCAAATCCATCGAGGGGGAGGTCTTCCTGGCGGACCTTACGAAAATGCCTCACCTCCTCATCGCCGGCGCAACAGGCTCGGGCAAATCGGTCGGTCTCAACAGCATCATCACCGGCCTCATCTACGCCTGCCACCCGATGAACCTGCGGTTCGTGGTCATCGACCCGAAGAAGATCGAACTGCAGCAGTACA
>CAZTDC010000358.1:0-3820 GCA_964612165.1 uncultured Salinivenus sp. | reverse complement strand
AAGACGTTCACCGGCTTCACCGCTCACCTGTCGGACACGGACGTCGACGGGCCGTTGAAGACGCTCGAACAGACCCTCGATCACGTCCCCGACCAGCCCGACTCCACCGAACGGCAGCGCCTGTTCATGGGATGAGCGTGTCGGGGCAGCGCCCCTGAGGACGCGGAGCCCCTCCCCGTTTTCGAATTTTCCAATCCACTTTCAACCCGATGGCTACCCAATCAACTGAGGCCCGGGCCCCCGACGACGCCGACGGGGTGCGCGACATGGCGAAGGACTTTTACGGCTTTGTCCCCAACCAGATCAAGGTGCTGAACGAGCACAGCCCAGCGGCGGCGCGCATGTACATCGCGACCATGGACCTCGTGGAGCAGGGCGAGCTGGCCGACCACGAGCGCGAGGCCGTCATTCTGACCATTTCCCGCTACAACGATTGCCACTACTGCACCCGTACCCATGCTTTTCTGGGGCGCGAGGCGGGCCTCTCTCAGGAGGCGATTCAGGCCATCCATCGCGGCGGGCTCCCCGAGGACGACCGGCTGCGCCGCCTGGTACAGGTCACCCGTCGCCTCCTGGACAAGCGCGGCTGGCTCGACGAGGAGGATCTGTCGAGCCTCCAGTGGGAGGGCATCGGCAAGGCGGAGCTCTACGAGATCAACACCCTGATCGGCCTGAAGATCTTCAGCAACTACGTCAACCACGTCGCCCAGACGGAGGTCGACGACGTCGTCACCGACAACCCCGAGATCCAGGAGATGTGGCCGGTGCTGGGGAAGATGGACTGGTGAGGAGAGCCAGAGGGGACCGTCACAACGGCCGCGGCGAGTCCTATTCGGCAGTGTCCATGTACGCGTAGATTTCCTTCGCAAATGCCCGCAGGTCGCCGAGGTCGTTGTTCAGGGTGTCTTGTACAGTTTCCCTACTGACGTCGTCGTAGAGATGGACAAGCACGTTTCGGAATTTGGCCATCTCTGACAGATCATCCGCAAGAGACTTGGGGAGAATGCCGTGTCGGGCGAGGCGGGGAAAGTAATCCGCGTAGTCGTCGGGGCGCCCAAAACCCTCCGCCGAAATAATGTGATTAGCGATGTCGAGGCAGGCCTCGATGGCTTCCTGAAGCGTGTGCTTGACCGCCTGTCGGTCTCTGAGGACGGAGAGGTCGTGGTCTTCGTGTTCGAGAAATCGAAGGCGATCGCGGACGAGCTCCAGTTTTCCTTGGATGGTTTCGGGGTCGCTTTTCATGACGTGAGGGCCTCACGGACCCGTCTGTCGTACTCGTCGATGTGGGGCTTCATGTCCAGATATTTCGAGCGGGCCGAAGTCTCGAAATCGATGCGCGTTTCCTCGTCGTAGGCGTAGAGAAGTTGGCCGTGTTGGAGCACTTGGTTGAGAAGGCGGGGATCGGTGCCGCGTACCGGGACGAGGGTCACGTCGACGGTCCGGTCGATCCGGTCCTCTAGCTTCGCTTTGAGATCGACGAGCTGGCGGAGCTCGTTTTCATCGCTCTCGGCGAGAACGGCAACGTCGACGTCGCTCCGCTCACTCGCACGGTCTTGGACGTGCGACCCGAAGAGGTACGCGAGGACCACCGTGTCGTCGTCACGGAGGACGCTTTCAAGGGCGATTCGTTCGGAGGTCGTGAGCATGAGAGGAAAGAAGGGCGCGGTAGGAAAGTCGGGTTACGGATACGGTTCGACGTTGGGGCCTGTTTTGATTTTCGGTCGCTCGGATAGAGGCTATCCTTTGAGAAGCTGTTTGGTGGATGGATGATCAGCCGAGACACAGTGGGTGAAGTGCCAGAAAGGCGCCCGAGCGAACTCCTGTAGCGGTGCTACCGGGTGAGCGTTGAAGCCTTTTTGCACGAGATCCACGAAGTCGCAGGCCTCAGACAATCCGCCAAACAGCTTCTGAAGGCGTTCGGGTGGGGGCGAGACGTTCCGGCTTGAGAATGCAGCTGGAATCGACCTGGTTTGCAGTCGCTTTGCCCTTTTCAGAGTGGAAGCGTGGAAATCGAAACAGCTTCTTGGAGCCGCTCGAGCTCTCGTTCGATCCGACCAGAAGGAAGTGTGTCAGTTGCGGTCGTCGAGGGCCGCTCCTAGGACCTCCTCTTCGGCGGCCTCCAGCTGCTCGTTCTCCCGGCGCCAGAACACGAACAGGGTGCCCCCCATGATGATCGCCAGGAGCGCGCTGCCGTACTGCATCACCTTGAGGGCGCTGGCCGAGTAGGAGTTCGAGTTCGGGTTGAACTGCGCGCAGGCGAGGAAGACCTTGTCGGCCACCGAGCCGATGGTCCCGTTGGAGGCCTCGACCAGGGCCGTCCGCAGGTCGCCGTGCGCCGGGTCGAGCGTGGTGAAGTACCGGGTGATTTTGCCGGAGCCGCTGAGGAAGATGATGGCCGCCGGGTGGGCAAACTGCTCGGGGTCGTCCGGCAAGCGGCGGTACTGAAAGCCCACGGAATCCGCCAAGGCCTTGATGGCCGAAGCATCGCCGGTCAGGAAGTGCCAGCCGGCAAGGGCCGCGTCGGGCTGGTCGAAGGCCCCCCGATAGCGCTTCTGGGCTTTGCGCGCCATCTCCGGGCCCTCGTCCGGATTGATGTCCACGGTAAGCACGCGGAATTTGTCGCCCGGCGTCCACGACAGGCCGCCGAGGGCGGTAGCGAACTTGCGGAGCTGAATCTTGCACAGCATCGGGCAGCGGTGGTAGTTCAGCGTCAGCACGACGGGCCGCTCCCCGTCGAAGTACTCCGCGAGCTGGACGGGGTCCCCCGCCTCATTGCGGAACGTGAGATTCTGAGGAACGGTTGCGCCCAGCTTCTGGGTGACGCCGACGCCCTCCAGCTCTTCCGGCTGCTGGCCGGAGCGCTGGGCGTGGGCGGACGATCCCCAGTGTCCGCCGAGCAGGGCCGTCCCCACGAGCACCATCGCCACGGTGCGGAGGGCGGTCCCCGCGGCCGCCGGGAGGAAACGATGCCGTCTGAGAAGAGCCACCATATCGTTGTGCCGGTGATTTAAGTCAGCTGCGCGATTTTTCAACGATGGACGGCGGGCCGAGGTTGTGACCGGACGAACATTTCACGGGCCGGGCGCCCTTCGTCGCGCCCGGTCGAGGCGCTCGTCGGACCTCGGGCGAGTTACGGATCCGTTCGAATGTCGAAAAAACTTTCGATGGGCGCGGACCGTGTTCCCCTGAGTGGGGGAGCCGTGAACAGGGAGAGACGAGAGTGGACAGCCCGGCCGTCGCAGGTGCTGGGAGCTCGGGCCTGCCTCGACCGGTCCCAGGACTGCTCGCAATCCCCAAAACCCGATTCCGCTGCCGGAGTTAAAGGGGTGTCTTTCTTCGATAGCCCTCTCGACGATCCAACCGGGACCCGTGCCAGAAGCAATTCTCCTCGACATTACGGTGGTCATCTTGCTCGGCATTGGGGCCCAGTGGCTGGCGTGGCGCTTTCGCCTGCCGTCCATTTTGCTCCTGCTGGTGGTCGGCTTCCTGGCCGGCCCGGTGCTCGGCATGCTCAATCCAGAGGCCCTGCAGGACGACTGGCTCTTTGCGTTTGTGTCCCTCTCGATCGGCATTATTCTCTTCGAGGGCGGGCTGAGCCTGCGCCTCTCGGAGCTCAGGGAGGTGGGTAGTTCCGTCTTTAGCCTGATTAGCATCGGGGTACTGGTTACGTGGGGGCTGGGGGCCACAGCCGCCTACTACTTCCTTCCGTTCAACCTGGACCTGGCAATCCTAATCGGGGCGATCCTGACCGTGACGGGGCCGACAGTCATCGTGCCCCTGCTCCGTCACGTGCAGCCGAAGGGGCGGGTCAGCACCATTG
>CAZTDC010000357.1:0-3821 GCA_964612165.1 uncultured Salinivenus sp. | reverse complement strand
GAAAGTCTTAACCCATCGCAGAAAGCCGAGTCGCCATGTTATTTTTCTCATACTGACTGCCGTTTGAGTGCGTCCATCCGCATCGTCGCCCCGCTAAGCCGGCGGTGCCGGTCGTGGTGGCAGGTCGTCATTATGATCTGCATCTCGCGGGCGGCGCTATGGAGAATATCGGCGATCGCCTCAAACCGGTTGGGATCGGTATCCGACAAGGCATCGTCTAAGAACATCGGATGCGGCCGCTCGCGGGCAATGAGGCGCGCCATTGCCAGGCGAACCAGCACGCTGAGCTGTTGCTTAGCACCTGTGCTGAGCTGGTCAAATTCAACGCTGCCGTCGGAGGAGCGGCTCAGTTTCTGCAGGTCAAACTCCTCGCCGAACTCCACCGTGCTGTTTTCCGCGTCGAAGAAGCGGCCGAGTAGGTCCTCTACCTCCTCGCGAAGCGGCGCTAGGTACTTCTTGCGAGCCTCAGCGCGCTTTTCGGTCAATGTCTCATATAAGAGCTTGGCCGCCTCGGCCTGCCGCTCCAGGCGATCCACTTCTGCCTCGGCCTCCTCACGCTCCTGCCTCGCGTCTTCGAGGCGGCCGTGAAGCCCCCTTAAGTCGTCGCTCTCCAGCCGGCCGCGGACCTTGTTCAGCTCCCCTTCGAGCTCTTCTTTCTCCTCTCGGGCCGCCTCTAGGGCCTCCTCGGTCCGTTCCTTTCGGGCCGCGAGGCTATCAGGATTCAGCGCGCCCAGCTCCGAGCGGAGCGCTTCGACTTCTTCCTTCTTCTCCTCGACGGCCGCTTCTGACTCGCCTAAAGCATCCTGGAGCTCTTCGTCGGGGCCGCGCGTCTCGCGGTGGTCTTCAAGATCCTCCCGGGTGGCTTCGAGCGACTCCTCGATGCCTTCCGCCTGCGTCTCCGCTCGCTGGAGCTCCCCTTGAAGCTCCTGGGTCCGGTCGTCGTGGATCTGCACCTCGCTTCGGGCCTTCTCAGCGTCCTCGCGGGCCGCTTCCAGCTGGTCCTCAAGGTCATCGAGCCGCTCCCGCACACCGGATTCGCTTGTGGGAGGTGACGTCTCCTCCTCAGAATCGGTGTAGCCTTCCCGCTTCTCTTTGGCCTGCTGCAATTCCTTTTCGGCTTTGACCTTCGCCTCGCCCAAATCCTCGTCCTCCTCCGGCAAGAGGCCTTCGATCTGCTTTTTGACCGACTCCAACTCCGTCTCAAGGCGGCCTCTCTCCTGGCGTTGGCTTCGAGCGTCCGCAAGCGACTCAGTCCCGAGATTTTCAAGCGCTTCTTCGTACTCCTCCTTCGCCTCCCACGCCGCCTCTCGAATGGAGGCAAGATCTTCTCCGCCCGGCTCCACCTCGATTTCCAGCCGCGACCCGACGTGGATCGTGGTCGGCTCCTCAATGCTGCGAGCGGTCTCCTCCCCACCGGAAAGCTCAAACTCCTCCTCCCCCACCTGAACATCCACCTCGCTGGAGGCCCGGAAGCGAAGCCGGGCCGCAGCGGTCTCAAGCCGGGTTCTCGTTTCATCGCGGGTCTCCTTCAGGGTCTCTAGGCGCTCGATGTCATCTTCCTCCACCGTGATACTTGCAATCTTGCCGGTGAGCTCGTCGCGGCGTTCTTTCAAGTCTTCGAGCTGGGTCGTGCGCTCTTTGAGATCCTCCAGTCGCTCCCGTGCCCGGAGCACGTCGAGGTGGGCCCGGAGCCTCCGCTCGGTCTCTTTTAACTCGCCGAGCCGCTTCTCTGCCTGCTCCTTCGACTCGGTAAGCTCACTGCGCCCGTCCCTGTGTACCTCTAGGGCGTCGGTCTTCTCCTCGATCTCTGCCTGTTTCTTTTCAAGCTGTTCCTCCAGCTCGTCGATCTTGTCGCGCAGCTCGGTCCTACGATCTAATTGCTCCTTGAGCCGGTCGCGTTCGCTTTCGGCGGTGCCGAGCTCGGTGTCTTTCTTCTCGATCTTCTCTTCGAGCTCTTGCACCTGGTCGAACGACGCCCGGGCATCCTCAGCTTCTTCTTTCAGCTCGGGAAGCTGCTCGCTTAGGCTCTCGATCTCATTCTGGATGCGATTGTGGCGATCCAGGTCCTCTTCGTAGCGGTCCCGCGTCTGCCTGAGCTCCTCGAACCGTTCTTTGGCCCGGTCCCTACGCTCCGTAGCTTCATGCAGCGGCGCGCCGGAGCGGGTCGTACGGTTGCCGCTGCTCGTATAAAACTTCTCGTACTCCTCCTGGGCCCGCTCGACGATCTCGGCGCCGGACCCGGCCATCAGGTCGCCCCCAATTTGAGCAAGCACGCTCGAAATCGACTCCGGATCGCCCTCCCCTGTCAGGTGCTTCCCGGGATCCACTTGCCGCTCTTCTTGATTGACCCAGACGGCCGGCCAAAAGCCAAAGTGCTCCGGGACGCCGGTCCGGCCGCTTGCCTCTCCAAACCCGAGCGCCTCCCGAATTACCTCGTCGGCCTCCTCTCCATTGTAGTCGTCGATTCCTCCATTCGGGTGATCAACACGCAGGTGGGCGGTTCCGCTCTGGCCGTCGAAGGTCTTTTCGAGCTCATACGTCGTGCCGTCTATGACCACGTCCACCTCAACTTCCGGCGTGCCCCCGCTGTTTGGAACGACCTCGCGGATCTCCTGCGCCTTCGACGTACAGCGCCGCGTGAGGGCAAACCAGACAGCCTTCATGAGCGTCGACTTGCCGGCCTCGTTTGGGCCGCTGATTACGTTCAGCCCGTCGGCAAGGTCAACTTCAAGGTGGTCGATTGTGCCAAACTCGCGAACGCGGATCGATTGGATGTGCATTTCGGGACGTGGCGTTCAGTGGTGAGCTGCGGTCACAAGCGATAGCGGAGAGCGCGCGGCCTCACTCCTCGTGAAACTGATAGAGGAGCTGGAGGGCCCGGTCGGCGGTGTCTGCCTTGTCTCCCCCGGCCTCGGACATCGACCGAAGGGTCTCTACGGTGTCCCCGACGTACCCATCCGACGCGATGGACTCGATCTCCTCCTCCGAGGCTTTCGGCCGCACCTCCCCGCGATGCCGAACCTTCAGGACAATGTCTTCCAGGTGGGCCTTAAGGTCCTCAAGCTCCCGGGTCACCTCCATGCCAAGCGTGCCGCTGAGCTCAAGGCGAACAAGGACGCTGAGGGGATCCTCAATCCCCTCAAACCACCGCCGGAGCGCCTTGACGTCTTCTCTGCTCCGGAGCGTTTCCTCTTTGCGGAGCCACCTGTGCGTTCCGGTGGGCACTTTTTCGACGGAGGGCTCTTCTTCAGGCTCCATCTCGACAACGAGGACATTTCCTGGGTCGTTCTGCGCGAACGAGTCCGGCTCCGGGGTGCCGGAGTACCAGGTGCGAGGCCCCACCTGCTTGGTACCGTGCCAGTCTCCAAGGGCGAGGTAATCGAGATCCGCCTCCTGAGCTCGCCCGGGGTCGATTCGAGAGGCCGCGTCGCCGGCGCCAAAGGCTTCGACGCCGCCGTGAGCCAAACCCACCCGAAGCGCCTCTCGGGATTCATCTCGGCCAAACTTGGATGTGATGTGGCTGGTCGGATCGCCGCGCTCATTTCGGCGCCGCACGGGCGCCGGAAGAATGATTACATCGTTCCCCGCGTCTGTCTCCACACGGGTCGGCGCCGGCGCGTCCAGTACGCGGACATGATCAGGCTTTCGGCTCCGAAACGGGTCTCGCTGATACACGCACGAGGGGCTTCCAGCGAAGTCGTGGTTTCCCGGGAGGATGTAAACGGGAACCGAAATGCCCGAGAGTCGCTCACAGGTTCGACTGACGATGCCGTCCGCGACGGTATTGTCGTCGAACAAATCGCCCGCGATGAGCACAAAAT
>CAZTDC010000356.1:0-3834 GCA_964612165.1 uncultured Salinivenus sp. | reverse complement strand
TCTACCTGAACGGTCTTCTCCGAAACGGGCGTGCCTTCCACTGTGGCCGTCCCGCCGGACTCGCAAAACGTCCAGGCGCCCCCTCCTGCTGGCAATGCCTCCTCCGAACCAAACTGCTGGTAGGAGCCTCCCGCCCATCGCCAGCGAGTGCCACAGCCCCCCGGCAGGGCCGCCCCAAGAGTCTTCGAGGACGCCCCGCCCGCCTTAAGCGGCATCGACACCATGTTCCAGCCCGGGGCCACCGACAAGGCGCGCGTGAGGACTCCCTCGATTGTAATCTCGACGGTTGCCTGATCGGTCTTCCCCGTGCCGTCGGCCGCCGTGTAGGTAAACGAATCAGTTCCCGTCTCTCCGCTCCCCAGATCCTCGAAGGCCCTGTTCGGATCATAGATGAAAGACCCGTCGGCCTCCAGCGTAAGCAGGGCGCCGGAGCCAAGCGTCACCTCCGATCCAACGTTGCCCTTGCTTCCACCGTTGACCAGTGAGATCTCCAGGTCATCTCCGTCCGGGTCCGTGTCATTTTCGAGCACGCCGGGCGCAGCCACCGTTAGCACCGACCCCGCGGAGGTAGAAGAATCGTCCGGGGATGCAAAGGGGGTGCCCTCCGCCGGGGCGGCATCAAGGAAGGGCTTAAACAGAACTGGGCCGGAACCGCTGTCCTCCTCATCGTCGTAGATTTTGTCGTCGATGGCCGAGGCGCTGGTGGCGTTCCAGTAGTTGCCAATGGCTTGGACGGTGCCGGAGGAATGATTTTCTATTGCATGATCTGCGTTATTCTTGAATACGTTCCAACCGTAATCGGAGCCGGTCCCAAGATTGGCCGTAGAATTTTGTGAGACTCTCAATCCGATCTTGTTATGTAAGAAGGTGTCATTTCCTATTGTTACAGGTGTCCCAGTTTGGATCGCTACGCCAATTCCCGAACTGTGAGCAATCCGGCTATCTGTCAGCGTTAGATCTCCTCCTGCAGTTTCCACCATCTCATTGTCATACGGGACATCTCCTCCATACCGGATAACCGCGTGCCGAATTGTTGCACGCCCGGTGTTTCCCACATAGAGTCGCCGCCAGTCACCTGATGATGGCGTGCTCTCATTCCCATCTCCATTTGTGTCCCCCCCATACTCATCGTCCTTTATGGAGGTAAAAATGATCGGGTTTTCCTCTGTGCCAACCGCCTCCAGCGCACCTTGTACCCGCAACCCTGGCTGAATCTGCCCTTCACGCGGTTCGACCTTGACCACCACTCCCGGGTCAATCTTTAGCTTTCCATCCTTATTTACATTTAGCTTCTTCGATAAAACGTGGGACAACCCGTTGGTTTTCCAGTGCGCACTGGACGTAATAGTGCCCAAATAGCTAATTCCGTTCGCCTCGTTATTCGACCCGCTATTGTCTGTAATCTCAGGGGAGCCAGCACCCTGTCGTTCGCGGACCTCGATCGGATAATCAGTATGGTTTTTAAAGGTGTTATTTCGCACCGTCGCATCAGCGCCAAAGACTTCAGCTCCATGCGTACCATGTTCGAAAATGTTGTTCTCAATAACCGTCGTACCCGACGATACCCGTGCCCCAGTCTCATTGGAGACAAACGTGTTTTTCTCAACTAGGTGACCTGACCCAAAGAGCAGCAAGCCAATTCCCGAACTGTGAGCAATCCGGCTATCTGTCAGCGTTAGATCTCCTCCTGCAGTTTCCACCATCTCATTGTCATACGGGACATCTCCTCCATACCGGATAACCGCGTGCCGAATTGTTGCACGCCCGGTGTTTCCCACATAGAGTCGCCGCCAGTCACCTGATGATGGCGTGCTCTCATTCCCATCTCCATTTGTGTCCCCCCCATACTCATCGTCCTTTATGGAGGTAAAAATGATCGGGTTTTCCTCTGTGCCAACCGCCTCCAGCGCACCTTGTACCCGCAACCCTGGCTGAATCTGCCCTTCACGCGGTTCGACCTTGACCACCACTCCCGGGTCAATCGTCAACGTCACCCCCTCCACCACCGATAGCTTCTTCTCAACGATAAAAGGGCCATGTGAAGCTGGCCAAATGTGATTTCCGTCAACAGTACCGCTAACCCGAACGGGTCGCGGTCCCGCAAAGATCGTCCGGGTCACCTGCGTAGTACTGCCACTGGTCGTAGACAGCGTGAGCGTCAGCTCGTACTCCCCGCGGCTCCCGTAGGTATGGACTGGCGTGCGCCCACTCCCCGTCGTGCCGTCGCCAAAATCCCAGCTGTAGCCGGTCACCTCCCCATTCTGTGCAGCCTCGAACTCAAACTCGTAGAGGGCCTGCCGGTCGATGGTAAGGCTCGGGGCAAAGACCCGCACGGTCTGCGTTGTCTGATCGGTATTGCCCTCCGTATCCGTGACGGTAAGGCGTACCTCGTACGTGCCCGGCTGGGAGAAGACGTGACTAATACTCTCGCCACTGGCGCTCGAAGAGCCGTCGTCGAATTTCCAGGTGTAAGATGCAATGGCCTCGGACGACTGCGAGGCACCGGCGTCGAAGCTGACCTCTGCGGGTGCGCTCTGCCCTCCTCCCGTGGTGGTCATTTGCGCATTTAGTGTCGGACTGCTGCCATCAAAGTCAAAGGCTTTCACCGTGCTAGAGTCTCCACCGGCGGAGCCAAGACTTTCTCCAATGAATTCCGCAATGTACCAGCTGAGCGAGAAGATGCTAAGCAGGGTCGTCGCACTTTTGATTTGGTCCTCAGTGATAGAAGTCCCGATTTTCGCAAACGCTACCTGGAGCGCATCGATGGCTTCGGGGGTCCGGCCCAGTTCCGACACCGCCGCGATCGTGCCGTCCACGTCGCCGTCGCGGATGGCGTTGGCCGCGTCAATAAACGGGTCGAGTCCCTGTGTCGTCGCCTTCACCGCCTCCACCATCGCGCCTGCCCGGTCATGCGGCAGGGCTGGGATACCAGTCCCCGCACGACTGAGGATTTCAAGTTGCTGAAGAAACAGCGCTCCGATGCCGGACTCGATGCTCCGGTCCACCATGAAGGTAAGACCCGCACTCGGATCGTTGAAAGTGACGGTTTTCTTGAGCGTCGGATAGGCAAAGTCTGTCGCCCCTTCTGGGGGCAGATAGAGAAATTTGCCCTCTTCGTCTTCAAGAGTCCTCGGATCGAAATTGAAGTCTACGTCGCCAATGGCCTCTACGTACAGCTTATACCACAGCGAAGTGGTGTTACGCACCTTGATCTGCGCGGTGGCAGTGCCATCACTGTTCGTACTATAATCCAGAACCGTCGCTACAATTACTCCGTTACTGCTGGCCGGATCGGCGCCCACGAAGTCGATTTGACTGTCACCTGCCTGGTAAAGGGCTACCGCCTCTAGGCGTGCCGTTGTAGAGTCGGGCAGGGCAGAGTTGCCCGGCTCAGCGGCGATTACCTCTGCGGACACGGCAAAGAACGTCCCGATCAGAACGAGAAGAGACGCGGCGAGATGAGGCCCCCGACACAACAGGTTCGACATCGGATTCGACATGGGAAACGGAGAGCCAATGTTTTGAATCGATAGCGACCAGCCGCCGTGCAGTCAACTCAGCCCAGGGCGACCTATCGTGCGATGACGATCCGCCGCGCTTTTGTGAAGGACCCGGCCCGCATCCGCACAAAGTAGACGCCACTTGCAAATTTCTGCGCCTCGATCTGCAGTTGGTACCGACCGGCCTTCTTCTCCCCCTCCACCAGTGTCGCTACCTTTCGTCCCAGCACATCGTACGCCACGATGGTCGTCTTCCGGGCATCCGGCAGGGCATATTCGAGCGTCGCCTGCCGGCTGGCTGGGTTCGGGTACGGCTTCTGCAGAGCTGCCTTTC